>JALSPX010000042.1 GCA_026985755.1 Sulfurovum sp.
ACTCCCAATAGACGGTGCAATGCCAGCGATGATGTTCTGTGTAGAAGTGTGAAATTCTTGTATCATTTTCTTTACAGTTTTGGTGAGTATCTCTGACTTTGTGCCTTTCCATCCTGCATGTATGGCCGCTATGACCTTTTTCTCTTTGTCATATAATAATATAGGTACACAATCTGCGGTTAATATAGTAAGGATAATATTCGTTTGCTTTGTAATGAGTGCATCACAATCTACAATGGCATCTTGTTGGCTGTGCCAACCTTTTGTTGCTTTCTCTGTGACAATATGTATCTTGTCGCTATGGGTTTGCTGGGCTACAATATAATGTAAGGGTGTTTGATGAGAAAAATACTCGGCAACTTTTAATCTATTTTGTATAATTTTTTCTTGATCTTCTCCCGTATGCAGAGCAAGACTAAAGTAATAGGGTGCATTTGAAGATTTGGTTGTTACGCCATGGTAGAGTGTGTCATCGTTTTTAAAATGAGAAAATCTATAAAAATCAAGCACGTTACTTATTTCCTTTTTGATATAATAGCGAAAAACAAGAGGAAAGAGAATGGATTCGAGGGTACGTCATAAAAAAAGTGCATTTAGACACTTCGCCTATTTTCTTATGTTACAGCTTATTCCACTGTTTGTTATCTCTTCGTACCTCATTAAAGAGATAAATGTGCATCTTTTTAATAAACAAATGATCTATTATTTTATTGCATTTGTACTTTTTGTAGTCTCTACACTTATTCCATGGCGGAAGATAATGTGGTGGTTTGTGCCTCTATTTTATCTCGTAAATTTGGGTTTATTGATCGCTGTAGAAACAATAGGTAAGAGTATACTGGGTGCAAAGAGATGGATTGAAATTCCAGGGATTGGATTGACTATCCAGCCTTCAGAATTTATTAAAGTATCGGTAATAATGATGCTTGCATATCTGATTAGCCGTAGACCCCCAAAAGAAAATGGATATGGACTTCTTTATTTTATTACACTCTCTATTGTGATTATTGTTCCCTTTGTGCTCATTGCCAAAGAACCCGACTTGGGAACGGCACTGGTGCTGCTGATTATGGGGTATGGTATTTTGTTTATCGTAGGTATAAACTGGAAAATATGGGTCACAATACTTATTGTTTTGGGTTTTACTGCTCCTATGCTCTATGGACATTTAAAGCCGTATCAAAAAAAGCGTATCACAGATTTTGTAGGAAAGCCTAGCTATCATGTGAACCAAGCACTTATCGCCATTGGCTCAGGTGGTATGGAAGGACAACCTAAAGATGAAGCCACGCAGACACAGCTTAAGTTTTTGCCTGTATCCTCTACAGATTTCATCTTTGCGTATTTGGGTGAACGTTTTGGATTTAAGGGGATGATGGTGGTTATAGGTTTGTATGTATTGCTTATTTTTAACCTGCTCTATATTTCTGCCAAACATGCCAAAGATTATTACATCAAAACGGTTGCTTCAGGCTTGGCATTTTTGATTTTTGTCTACATGGGTGTCAATATCTATATGGTTATAGGTCTTGCACCTGTGGTGGGTCTTCCTTTGCCTATGTTTAGTCATGGGGGGACATCATTTATTATTTTTGCAATTATTTTTGGTATTTTGCAAAATCTTATTGCTTTTAAAGATTACAGTCGCTATAATTCTGACTCCAAAGTAGCGATGCATACAAAGTAGCGTTATTTTCTAGCCAAGGGTCGGTAGCTCAGTTGGTTAGAGCACTCGGCTCATAACCGAGTGGTCGGGAGTTCGAGTCTCCCCCGACCCACCACTTATTTATCTTAATATGCAAGTATTCCAAAAATATTATTATCTTAAAAAGCTATAATAGCAACACATACAAGAGGACCATACATGACATTGATACGATACCTTTTTTTGTTTATGTTTGTATCTGTTGTATCTTTACTTTTTGTAGGATATTATAATGACCTGCATCCACTTTTAGATTCTATTTCTCACTTTAGAGTACATCTTCTTTTTATGATGATAGGCATCACCCTATTTTTGACACTATTAAATAGAGGTATCATGAGATATGTTTATTTGTTTATTTTGCTTGTGACTTCTTTTTATACCTATAGGGTCACTAGACCGTACTCTATGCAAAATATTTCAAAAACCCAAAAATATATAGCCATTAAGCATATACAGTTTAATATGAATTATAGAAATAAAAATGTAGATACATTTAAAGCATTCTTAAAGAGACAAAATCCAGATATAGTAACACTTCAAGAGGTGACAAAATCCCACCAAGCTCAGTTAGAGACACTCAAAGAGGTATATCCTTATCAGCGTTATTGTGCTTTTTATCCAGTTGTAGGTGCTGTAGCAATTTTGTCTCGTTATCCATTTACTGATAGTACTTCTATTTGTGTCCAGAGAGAAGGTTTGCTGATTGCAGAGGTACAGATAGAAACTAGAAAACTTACTGTGGCTTCATTGCATCTGCATTGGCCATATCCTCATGAACAATATCAACAAGTAAAAAAGCTTAAAAGCTATTTGGAAAAGCTTGCGCCTCCGGTATTACTTTCAGGTGATTTTAATGCGGCTCCGTGGAGTCATATTGTGCAAAGTATCGCGAGAGATATTGATGGCAAAGTAGTAGAGGGTTTACGCTGGAGTATTGAGCTTAAACAACAGCTACCGTATATCCCAAATATGAAACTACCTATCGATCATTTGATGATATCTAAAGACTTGATAGTAGAAAAGATAGAGGCTACAGAACACTTTGGGTCTGACCATTATGCAATTGTTGCCAGTTTGAGGCTTTTACTACCTAAGTGATAGTACCAAAGCTATCCTCTTTAATCCTCTCTTTATCTCTTCAAACGTACTATGTGTATAGTTGAACCGTATCTCATCAAACGCACCATCAAACTCACACCCTGGGACAAAGACCACACCATGCTCTATACATTCACGTACAAGCTTCATAGTGTCTATACCCTCTAGTTTACCATAGATAAACATACCACCCTTGGGGCGTGCATAGTGAAAGTTTGGTAGATATTTGTTTAGTAAGTCTGCAAAATGGTTCATCTTTTCTTGGTAATGGGTGCGTAGGGTGGCTAGATGAGTTTGATATCCCTCTGTGTCTAGGAGATACTCGTAGACGATGCGTTGGGTGATGCTAGAGGTGTGTAAGTCCATAGCTTCTTTGTAGGCGATGAGTGGTTGTAGCAGTGAGCTATCTGCACGTATCCATCCTATACGTAGAGCAGGGGCAAGTACTTTGGAGAATGAGCCTAGATGGTAGCTCTGTCTAGGGAGTAGCTGGCTGATGCTTGGATAGGGCTGGTCAAAGTAGACTTCACTATAGGGAGCATCTTCTATGAGCAGGGTATCTGAGTCTTGTAATACTGTGGCTAGATCTCGTCGATGTGAAGCCGTGTAGCATGTGCCACTAGGATTTTGAAAGTCAGGTATGAGATAGGTGAGTGCTGTGTGGTTGATACTTTTTTTGAACGCCTCTAAGTCTATACCATCTTCTCCTAGAGCAACGCTATAGGTACTAATATTATTTAATGTAAAAATATTTAACGCACCTAAATAAGAGGGAGACTCCAGAGTCATCCCTGTGCCACGGTGATACCTAGCTATAATATCTAGCCCCTGCTGTGAGCCTGAGGTGATGAGTATCTCATCCGCAGTAGTAGCGAAGCCTTTGTCGCAGTATTGCTGTGCGATGAGGGCTTTGAGTGGGGCATAGCCTGTAGAGGTAGAGTACTGCAGTGCCTCGGGTGTACACAATGCCTTTTGGGCGGCTACTTGTAATGCCTGCCTAGGAAACAACCCAACATCAGGCAATCCTCCTGCGAAACTAATGGTATGGGCATCTGTATGTTCGAGTATCTCTCGTATGAATGAGCGTTTCATAGTGTATCCTTTTTGTGTTTTTGGAAGTGATGACTTTAGTCTCACTCATAGTTTGGTACTGCTCTCAACCTTTAGTGGGAGTAAACTCTCCACTTCCGTATATTTGTGGGTTATTGTAGTGAGATGAGATAGGTAAGTCTGTACTTTTATTGCTTTTTTTATTGTCTATTTTTGCTAATATTTATTTTTGTATCTGTAGGATTATTTGTTATAATGCAAATAAAAGGAGCATCTCATCAAAACTTCCACCCAAAACCTCCACCAAAAATTAGCCAACGATGCTCTCTACTATATCTATCGTTATATAGACAGTGACATCAATATAGATGCACTTTGTACTACGCTAGGGGTGAGTCGTTTTCATTTTCAGCGGGTGTTTAAGGCACAGATGGGTATGAATCTCTATGAGAGTATCAAATCTATACGCCTGCAAAAGGCAGCGAGTCTGCTCATAACCAATCGTGGCTCTACCATTAGTGAGGTGGCGAGTGCATGTGGGTATGGGTCTCAGAGTGCATTTATACGGGCTTTTAAGGCGAGATATTTTCAGACACCTACGCAGTGGAGATTGGGTGGGTATAGCGAGTATGTGGCACATAATCTCTCTAGCTCTGCCAGTGCTTCTGTCTCTAGGGCAGACTACTCAACACTAGAACCATGTATCATCAAAACCAAGGCACGCACAGCCTACTACCTACGCCATAGAGGCTACAGTCCAGAGGTTAAAAAGGTTTGGCAGACGATAGAGGTGTGGCGATATAGTAATAATATTGAAAAATATCAAACCATAGGACTCTACCACGATAATCCTATAGTCACACCATTAGCACAGTGTGGATATGTGGCTGCCATAGTCGTAGAAGAGCCAAAAGAACTCGCTCAATCTACACTGCCTAGCTTTACGATACCTGCAGGTTTACATGCATGTTTCAGAGCAGAAGGGCAGTAT
>JALSPX010000043.1 GCA_026985755.1 Sulfurovum sp.
TTGGATTTTAAGGGTATTTAGCACATTTCCGTAGGGGGCGATTGCCATCGCACCACATATTTGCACGAAGTTGTAAATTTTTATACGTGAAACAATTCAGAAAGTGCGATAGCAATCACCCCCCCCATACAATTTTTTAGCCCTGTCGAAATTCAATACAGAAAAATTTATTCACCAGCGATAGCGTATGCATTTTTTTGTTTTGGGTTCGTTTCATTTTTTGTTGCATCGACAAAAAATAAAAGGAACAAAGGAGAAGGAGATAAAAATTTGAAACAATATAATCTTCAAATATTCATTCCCACGAAAATCGTGGAAACGAGAAAATTACAATGCTAAAATAGATTCTCTTGCTAGACACATTATAACAATATTTCATAAAGGCGCACATAGTTACTAACCTATATTTTGGAAAAGGATTTAGAAGCTGTCTACGAATCAGCCAAAACTATCCTTTGTTCCTACAAAACTACTGACACCCAACACATTCCTGACTTCTATCCTCAATATCATTTGAAGATTCAGGCGACTGACTTCTCAAGTAATACGTACTCTTTAATCCAAACTTCCAAGCATTCATATAAATCTCATTGAGGTATTTACCAGAAGCTTTATCAAGTGTAATGAAGATATTAAGCGACTGACCTTGGTCTAGCCACTTTTGACGAATAGCCCCTGCTTTGATGAGTATATTTTGGTCTAGGTCGTATGCTGGTGTGTAGTACTGCCATGTGTCTGCACTCAGGTTAGGTGCTACCACTGGGATGAGTCCAGAAAGGTTCTCTTCAAACCATTTGCGTTTATACACAGGCTCGATGGCTTGTGTCGTACCGGTCAAGATACTGATAGACGATGTAGGCGCGATAGCCATCAAGTAGCCATTACGCATACCGTCTGTTTTTACTTTTTCTCTGAGTGCTTGCCAGTCATGTGTATATCCAAATAGTCCACCTCTGTCAACCAGTTTACATGCATTTTCGTTGGCTTTGTCTATAGGGAGTATACCCTTTGACCAATCTGATCCATCAAAAGTAGGGTACTTACCTTTTTCTAGTGCCAAATTACTTGACGCCTCTATCGTATAATACGAGAAAGACTCCATAACCTCATCTACTTTTGTCAAATGCTCTACACTTCCCCACTCTATACCAGACTCTGCTAGCATTTGTGCTTCACCCATGACACCAAGTCCGATGGAACGTGACTTTTCATTTGTCTTTTTTACTTTAGCTAGTGGATAAAAATTGAGATCGATGACATTGTCAAGCATACGAATAGCAATAGGTACAACACGTTCAAAATCTTCTTTTGTATTGACCTTGGATAGGTTGACAGATGCGAGGTTACATACTGCTGTATCTCCATCTGTTTTCTCTTTGTCTACAATCCAAATTTGTTTACCCTTGAGACTATCTAGTGCAGTGACTTTTTTGGCTGGTTTGGTAGTACCATTGTCAACTGTGAGCATCTCGTTTTCTTCATAGGTTTCTACACTACCATCTTCAAAGGTAAACTTTATTTTATAGGTATTCGGCGCTGTATTTTGAAAAATCTCTGTACAGAGATTGGTCGAACGAATCACCCCTACATGCTTGTTAGGGTTAGCATGGTTGGCTGTGTCTTTAAAAGTAAGGAATGGATTTCCTGTTTCAAAGTATGAACGTAACATCTCTTTCCAAAGGGTTTTAGCAGAGATTTTCTCTCGCGTAATTTCATCTTCAGAGTTCTCAAGCTCAATATAGCGTTTCTCAAACGCTTTACCATACAGTGTTGTCAACTCTGACACTTCATACGGGTCAAAAAGTGTCCACATCTCATCGGCTTCTACCCTTGCCATAAAGAGGTCATTGAGCCAGATAGCAGGGAAAAGGTCATGGGCTCTACGACGCTCTTCTCCTGAGTTTTTCTTTAGGTCAAGAAAATCTCTAATGTCAACATGCCAAGGTTCCACGTAAACAGCGATAGCACCTTTACGTGTACCTAGTTGATCAACTGCGATGGCTACATCATTGGCGATTTTAAGGAAAGGCACGATGCCCCCGGCGGCGTGTTTGTGTCCATCGATAAATGAACCCATACCACGTACCAATGACCAGTCCCAGCCAATACCACCACCAAACTTCGAAAGTAACGCCATCTCTTTATAAGCATCAAAAATACCTTCTATATTGTCAGGGGTAGAACCTATGTAACAAGAGCTGAGTTGATGTCTAGGCGTACGTGCGTTTGAAAGTGTAGGAGTCGCTGCCATCACTTCAAACTTTGACAAGATGTCGTAAAACTTTTTTGCCCATGTTTGACAATCAAATTCGTTTTGTGCCAAGAACATTGCCACACCCATAAAGAGCTGTTGAGGAAGCTCTATCGGCACCCCTTTACGGTCTTTAAGCAAGTAACGGTCATAGAGGGTTCTAATTCCTAAGTAAGTAAACTGTAAATCACGTTCAGGTTTAATGTAATCATTTAGATCATCAAGGTCATATTTCTCTTTAAGCCCTAAAACGATGCGTCCCTCTTTTTCACCACGTTCAAAGTGTTCACGCAGATGGTTGTAACCACTAAATCCTGTTACTTTATGGTAGATGTCATAAATAAATAAGCGTGCAGCTACAAATGTCCAATCAGGTCTATCAATATCTATTTTGTCAACAGCTGTTTTAATCAGTGTCGTTTGTATCTCTTCTGAGCTAATCATGTCACGAAACTGTAGCTTGGCATCAACTTCGAGTTCACTCTGACTGACACGAACGAGACCCTCTACTGCTGCAGCTGTATATTTCTGTATCTTGGCAACATCTAAAGTCTCTACTCTTCCGCTTCGTTTGACAACTCTTATCATTTTCCCTGTCCTTTACACACAAAAATACCTCTCTTTTGAGGCTAGTTAATAAATCCGATTTTACTCAAATTTACCTTGACTTATTTTGAAATATCGTATCATTTTTAAACATCTTGTTTATAATTTTTTGTGATAGTTAGGGAAAGACTGAGTAGGTGGGAAGTTTAAGGAAATATAATGTTTTTGAATGAAAAATCATAGGTAAAAAAGACACATCATACCTACAACAAAATAGGTTTAGTGTGCAGTAGTTATGTGGGTTGTTGTGATGGAGCTTACGGACAGTAAGTGACTGAGCAAACTCCTACATAAATGCTACGCAATAAGCCTATTTAAAGACTCTTGCGAATATTTTATCTACATTCTTTGTGTAATAATCAAAATTAAAACACTCACGTATTTGTTCTTCGCTCAAAGACTCTCTTAGCTCCTCATCTGCCAGTAAGTACTGAAGATACAACGACTCACCCTTTTCATTGGTAGACGGTCTACCCTGCTGTATCTCTTCCCATACTTTCATCGCATTACGCTGTACGATGCGGTAGGCATCTTCACGGCTCACTCCTGCAAGTGGTAGTTCAAGAAGCACACGCTGAGAGAATACAAGACCCCCTGTGAGGTTTAGGTTTTTCATCATGTTTTCTGGCATCACTGTCAAATTGGCAATCACAGAGTTCATACGGTGCAGCATAAAGTCTGTCGTGATAAATGCATCTGGTAACCAGAAACGCTCTGTAGAGGAGTGTGAAATATCTCTCTCATGCCATAGTGCTACGTTTTCCATCGCTGGATTTGCATACGCTCTAATCATCCGTGCAAGCCCTGTGATATTTTCTGTAAGGATTGGGTTTCTTTTGTGTGGCATCGCAGAAGACCCTTTTTGACCTTTGGCAAAATACTCTTCGGCTTCATAGACCTCTGTTCTCTGGAGGTGTCTTACCTGTACCGCGAACTTTTCAATAGAAGATGCCATCACAGCTAAAGCCGTTGCGAGTCTTGCATATCTGTCTCTCTGGACAACTTGGTTTGAACATGGTTCAGGTTTAAGCCCCAGCTCTTCCATCGCATACTCTTCTAGCTCCAGTGGTGCATGTGCAAAGTTACCCATAGCACCCGATATTTGACCTACCGCGATGACTTCCATCGTCTGCTCCAAGTTTGTCAAGTGACGTGCCATTTCATCATACCACACAGCCAGTGTCAACCCAAAGGTAATAGGCTCTCCATGAATACCGTGTGAACGTCCTACCATCAGTGTCATCTTATGTTCTTCGGCTCTTTTTTTGATAGACTCCATCAACATCTTTACATCAGCGATGACAATCTCTAATGACGCTTTCATCTGTAAAGCGACACCTGTATCTACTGCATCTGAAGATGTCATACCATAGTGGAACCATCTTGACTCATCCCCAAGGCTTTCACTTACAGAGGTGTTAAATGCGATAAGGTCATGTTTTGTAATCGCCTCAATCTCTTCTATACGTTCTACTGAAAATGTTGCGTTTTTCACAATCTTATCTGCATCATCTTGAGGAATCTTCCCAAGTTTTGCCCATGCCTTCACTGCCGCCTTCTCTACCTCTAACCATGCTGCATATCTTGCATGCTGTGTCCAGTGTTGTGTCATCTCATCTCTTGCATATCTTTCAACCATAAGTGAACCTTTACCATCATATTTTTATGCTAAAATTCTACCCAAATAGCCGTTAAAATATAGAGGGGTCTGGTGATTTTTGATTCGTTGCATAGCAATGCATCATGAATCACCTGACCTCGAAAGGTCAATACCCCAATGCCATTTGTTAAAGAGAAATTTCATATTGAAGAAGAGACCATTGCGTTTCTTTATGTCATGCGTACACTCAACTATACACAGGGTCAAGCACAAAGACACATCGCTAAGGGGAGACTTATCATCAATGGTGAGTCTATGACACATACAGGAACAAAAGTTCAAGGAGATGTTGAGATGGTTTTCTTCCGTCCCAAAGGTACAGGTGTTCGCCCTACTTTTCAGAACAATGACTTTATGGTATTTGAAAAACCTTCAGGAGTCTTAGTACATCCCAACACCATGTCTACCCCCTACTCCATGCTAGATGAAGTGCGTAGCATAGCAGGAGACAATGCCAATGCCACACATAGAATAGACATGGAAACCTCTGGACTTTTGCTTGCGTCTAAACATAAAAAAGCAGAACATCATCTCAAAAGTGCTTTTGAACAACGTACTATTAAGAAGTCTTATTTAGCATGGGTAGATGGTAAACTCACAGAATCATTTACCTCTACAGAACGTATCAAAGTCAACAAAGATGGCTACGATGAAACCAAACATAAAGTCCTCATAGCAGAAGATGGGAAAGCCTCTCATACAGAGTTTGTACCCCTAGAATATGATGAAACACTTGATGCATCTTTGGTAGCGTGCTACCCACACACAGGCAGACTGCATCAGATACGCATCCATTTGTTTCACGTGAAACATCCTATCTTGGGAGACCCTATCTATGGTGCCAGTTATGCTGCAAGTGATGCCTACCTAGACATGATACAAAGCGATGAAGAGAGGGTTATCCAACATGGTGCACCACGTTTGATGTTGCATGCGCAGAGTCTTGAATTTACCTATGGGAGTCGATTTTATCTTGAGAGTAAGGTTGATTTTGTGTCGCAAAAATCTTTGATAACGCCTAAGGCGTTGAGGGTTTTTAATGGGAGATAATGGTTTTATTTTTTGAAATTGTTTTGAATTTTATTTTGTTTATTTTCACTTCCTCTCAATGCAAACCGTGGCGTTGTTATTCTCCTTACTTTTCTAGAAAAGTGCCCATCGGAAATGCCCTTGGGGTGAAGCAAAAGTCGTCGCTGTTCTCGAAACGCTCCGCTTTTAAGGTCGTTCACAGCGACAGGATTATTTATTAATGAATGGGCTATCGCCAAACTCTAACTTTACTTGCATTTTAAATTGTTTTTTGGCTTATAGTAATTAGTTGATGAGATTAGTTTTTGAAGTTGGCGATAGCCTCGCCATATTATAAATCTTTGTTGTGGCGAACGCCCTTGAAAGCGATAGCGATTCGAGAGCCACAACGCTTTTTTGCTTCGTTTTTTCTAAAAAAATGAAGAGAATCATAACGCCACGGTTAAGAAACGAGGACATCCAAATTACAAAAAACAAAGAACGGTAAACCCTTATCATTCAAGCCAAAGTTTCGCCAACCTACGTGGCTTCACTTCGTTCCGACCACTTAGGTTTGTCCTCATTTCGTTGCAAGATTTCATCAACCCTATAAACGACAAGCAGTTGTCATTTACTTAATAGGTTTCACGTGAAACATAGCTCTTATTTTTCATCTTCTGAACGTGAATCATAAATAAACCATGCCACAAAAGAACCTGCAACCAAGACTACAAACCCTAACATAAACAACTCTAAACTAGGCATGCATACTCCCTTCTAACTCTTGCTCTCTCAACTGCCCGCAAGCCGCAGAGATATCTAATCCCTTAGACTCACGTATCGTACAGTGTAATCCTCGTTTGGTAAGATAGTCTTGAAACTCATGCATATCCGCTTCACTTGGTCGTTTGAATTCTGTACCACCATAAGGGTTGAAATAAATCAAATTCACTTTGGCTTTGATACCATCTAACAACGAAAGTAATTTTTTAGCTGCAGAGATATCATCATTGACATCTTTGATGACAAGGTACTCAAACATTACCCTCTTTCTATCGTTGACAGGAAAGTTTTTCACAGCAGTGATGATAGATGCAATGTTATATGCTTTATTGATAGGCATAAGTGTTTGTCTTAGCTCATCATCTACCGCATGAAGAGAGATAGCAAGATTAATGCCTAGCTCCATCTTTCCAAGTCTTTCAATCTTTGCAGAGAGTCCTGAAGTAGAGATAGTCTGTCTATGTGTAGCGATAGCCATACCCTCTTCATCTGCAAATATTTTGACCGACTTTGCAACCTCTGCTAGGTTGTCAAGTGGCTCACCCATACCCATATAAACAAGATTGACACGACGGTTGGCAGCGATGTCATTATCTTTTTTTATGAGACGTACTTGCTCGACGATTTCACCTGCAGTCAGATTACGCATAAAACCGCCCTTTGCAGTCAAACAAAAGGCACACCCTACCTTGCACCCTACCTGAGAGGAGATACACACTGTATAGCGCTCCTGATGCTTTACCGAGCCATCTTCATGGTACTCTTTGTCTCTCATCAGTAATAGTACAGCTTCTACTGTATGCCCATCATGAAGTTCGTATAAATATTTACGACTTCCGTCTTTTGAATTTTGTACCATCACTTGTTTAAGAGGGGCTACAGTGTACTCATCATTGAGCTTCTCTTTCATCTTTTTTGGCAGGTTTTTCATCTCATCAAAAGAAGTAGCATACTTGTGGTACATCCAGTGATATATTTGTTTCGCACGGAAACTTGGTTTAATGATGTCTGCCAATTCTTCTTTTGTAAAATCTTGTATTATTTTTTTGCTCATTATTTCTCTTTTATATAGTGTGTCAATTTTTCCATGGCGACTTTATGATTTTTTAAAAAATCCCGATGTGCATTTGCATCACAATAATTTGTGACTATAAAAACACCCGCTGCAGGAATCTCAAAATGTTTTGCTACTTTAAGTACTGCATAATATTCCATATTTTCTAAATGAATATTTTTTGACATATATGCTTTTGCTAAAGTTTTATCTGTCGTAATATAGTTGGAAGAATTAACAATCGTTTCACGTGAAACATCTTCAGCTGTTGAAACTAGATTATCTATGGGTGTATATGCTTTTGCATTAAAAAAACTATTTTCAATATTTGCCGCCGTCTTAGACTCTACAATATCAAAAATATTTTTTTCACCATAAGAACCTGCCGTCCCCACAAAAAAAAGAAATTCAGGTTTTTGGGCGAGACAGAGTTTTGTTAGATGTATCGCGACATCTGTCATACCTATACCTACAGGTATGGCAAAATCAAACTGTTCACTCTCTCCAGCACATATAAACATAAGGGCTCCTCATTAAATCCTTACAGGAATATTTTGTTTGCGAAGATACTCTTTTAATTCTAAAATGTCAATCTCTTTAAAGTGAAAGATAGAAGCAGCAAGTGCAGCATCTGCATCACCAAGGGTAAATGCTTCTTCGATGTGCTTCATCGTCCCTGCTCCACCAGAGGCGATCACAGGAATATTGACGAGTTGGGATATCTTTTTATTTAATGTATTATCAAACCCTGCTTTGGTACCATCTGCATCCATAGAGGTGACCAACAACTCTCCTGCCCCTCTGTCACACGCTTCTTTTGCCCACTCTAGTGCATCGATACCTGTATCCTTACGTCCACCGTGGGTAAAGATGTTCCATGTGTTTGCAGAGACTTGCTTGGCATCTATCGCCACCACAATACACTGAGAGCCAAAACGTTTTGCTCCTTCTTCTATAAAAGCTGGTCTTTTAATCGCAGCAGAGTTGATACTTACTTTGTCACATCCAACATTGAGAAGGTTGTAAATATCGGGGAGTTCTCGTATGCCTCCACCTACAGTAAGGGGGATAAACACTTCCTGCGCTACTTTTTTGACCACATCCACAATGGTATCACGCCCTTCATGGCTGGCACCAATATCGAGAAAGGTAATCTCATCCGCACCCTCTTCGTTATAGCGACGTGCCACTTCTACAGGATCACCTGCATCACGCAAACCTACAAAATTCACACCTTTAACTACACGTCCATCATTAACATCTAGGCAGGGAATAATTCTTTTCGCAAAATAATCCATTTGCATATCTCTTTTCATTTTAAATTGTGGTAGAATTATACAAAAATTATCCCACAGTATGGGTTAGTATGCAATATAAAGGAAAATTATAGTATGATTATCGAAAATTTATCCGAATTTGCATCCAAAAAATTTGGTCAGAACTTTTTGAAAGATGATACTGTCCTTCATAAAATCATCCAAGCGATGCCCAATGACAACCTAAGAGTTGCAGAGATTGGGCCTGGCTTAGGTGATTTAACCAAAGAACTTGTAAAAGTTCGAAATGTCACAGCATTTGAGGTTGATAAAAGATTATGTGAGCATCTCACAAGTGAATTTGAAGATTCCATCCACAACGGGAATTTTGAACTTCGCTGTGGAGATGTGCTTGAGCGTTGGGAGTCAGGAAGCCTGCTAGATGAACCTTATCATCTTGTAGCTAACCTGCCCTATTATATCGCGACCAATATCATCTTAAAAGCATTTAAGGATGAGCATTGCCAAAGTGTTTTGGTAATGGTTCAGAAAGAAGTAGCCGTTAAGTTTTCTGCAAAGGTCAAACAAAAAGAGTTTTCTGCTCTTTCTGTTCTCGCACAAAGCGTAGGGAACGCGACACTCTGTTTTGAGGTAAAAGCCGAAGCATTTGTGCCACCTCCTAATGTCACTTCTGCCGTGCTTTTAATAGAAAAAGAGCAGTCACAAGACGATGAGAAGTTTGAAGCATTTTTAAAAATAGCTTTTGCGCAACCGCGTAAAAAACTTTTCAAAAATCTCTGCGCTGTTTTTTCCAAAGATATTGTCAACGCACTTTTTTCAAAACTAGCACTAGACGCTAATCTTCGACCTCATGAAGCTGGGACATCTATTTATCATCACATATATAATGAATTAAAGGATAATTTAGATGGAAAACAACAAAGTAAACAACGAACGCTCTCAAAATCAAGAGCAAAAAACGCCAAACAGCAACACTAACGCGCCAAGAGAGAGACGCCCAAACCCACATAGACAGAATAGCAATGCACCAAAAGCAAACATGCAAGGTAATAACACTAGCCGTCCGAACCCTAACAGGAAACCAAACCCGAACGGAAATAGGACTCCTGCACCTAAGCAAGAGGTAGACGGCAACGTACATGACAAGCCTACACCAAATGGTAACAGAAAGCCAAACCCGAACCAAAACAGAAACAACAACCAAAACCGTAACAACAATAATAGAAACAACCGTCCAAATCATACCAAAGCAGACCATCCAAAACAAGGCAACAAACCTACGCAAAACCGTAACAACAATAGACCCAACAACAATAAAAATGGTGGAGGGAACAAAAACAGAAATAAGCGTAGAAATGTAACTACCGTCAACGAGGAAATGAGAAAATACTTAGAGATTAACGACAAGGTGAAAGAAGCCACCATGAACCCTTGGAGAAATGCAGATAATTCTGCACAAGGGAAAATTCGTTTCACACCCCTAGGAGGACTAGGAGAAATCGGTGGGAACATGGCGGTACTTGAAACAGAAACTACCGCTATTATCATCGATGTGGGCATGTCTTTCCCAGATGAAACAATGCACGGTGTTGACATCTTGGTACCAGATTTCTCTTACTTGCATACACTCAAAAAAGAGAAAGATGTCTATGTGATTATCACACACGGTCACGAAGACCACATTGGTGCGATGCCTTACCTCTTTAAAGAGTTGCAGTTCCCAATCTATGGAACACCGCTTGCACTTGCAATGATAGAGAACAAGTTTAATGAGCATGGCCTTTCTCAGTATACAAAAAACTTTAACTTTGTCACCATGAGAAAACAACACCAAATAGGTGATATGCAAATCGAATGGATGCACAATACGCACTCTATTATCGATGCATGCTCATTGGCTATTGAGACCCCTGCAGGGACAATCATCCATACGGCTGATTTTAAAATAGACCATACCCCTGTAGATGATTATACTATGGACTTGCGTCGTTTTGCCTACTATGGTGAAAAAGGTGTCTTGTGTCTCTTCTCTGACTCTACAAATTCGCATAATCCAGGATTTACAAAGTCTGAAAAAGTGGTAGGTAAAACCTTTGATTCTCTCTTTGATATGGCAAAAGGGAGAGTCATTATGTCAACTTTCTCTTCTAACGTACACCGTATTGTGCAGGCGATGGAAAGAGGCGTACTCCATGGTAGAAAAATTTGTGTGATTGGGCGTTCTATGGAACGCAACATCGAGACCAACCGTGCTTTAGGCTTTGTCGATATTGAAGACAAACATTTTATAGAAGTGCATGAAGTCCCTAAGTATGCTGACCATGAAATACTGATTGTCACCACGGGTTCACAAGGTGAAACCATGGCTGCACTCAACCGCATGGCAACCGATGAACACAGACACATCAAGCTTAAACCAAGTGACACAGTCATTATCTCTGCCTCTGCGATACCTGGAAATGAAGCTTCTGTCTCTAGCCTAATGAACAAACTCATGAAAGCAGGATGTACTGTACGCTATAAAGAATTTTCAGATATTCATGTCTCAGGACATGCAGCACAAGAGGAGCAAAAGCTTATCTTGCGTCTCATTCAACCTAAATTCTTCTTGCCAGTGCATGGAGAGTACAATCACATCGCAAAGCATGCAAGAACGGCTGTAGAGTGTGGTGTGGATGAAAGAAATATCTTACTTATGGGTGATGGAGATCAAGTAGAAATTACACCCAAATATCTCAAAAAAGTCAAAACTGTCAAGTCTGGTAAAACCTATATTGATAATCAAAACAATATGACCATTGAGAATGATGTGGTACTCGATAGACAGAAATTGGCTGAAGATGGCATCATTAACGTTGTGACACAGATTTCTCAAAATAATCAAAAAATGGTTGGCAAACCTGTGATAAGCACACATGGTTTGGTGGCAGAAAAAGAGATGAGAAAGTTCCAAAAAGATATTGAAGTACTCATAGAAACCTTGCTTTTAAATATGAAACCTGAAGCCCTCAAAAACCATAAAGATGTTGAAAATGATATTCGAAACACTATTAGAAAACATGTCATTCGTACCAAAAAGAGATACCCGCTTATTATTCCTACTGTCTTTATAATGTAAACCATACAAGCTACAAAACACTCCAATTTTAAACCTTGGGGTGTAACTTTTTTTGTTACCTTCTGCTCTCTCTAAGCTTTTTTTATTCAATACTTTGTATAATATTTCCTACAGAGTCTTATTATCCGAATGATAATAACTCAAAATTTCAAAGGAAAAAGGGGGAATATGATGAAAAAGATTTGGCCTTGGTTGCTTTTATTGTTACTACTCATTTTATTTTGTGTGTGGTCAAAAAAAGACACTATCACCATACATCAATCTTCAACTCAGACAGAACTTGTAAAGAGTCTATCTACCGCAAACAAACATCAATCTATAGACTATACGATTACACAAAAAGGTACCAAATACGTCTTGAGTGGCAGCTTTAGCAATCTGCAACAACAAGAGAGCCTTAAAGAGACAATTGTATCAACAAACAATACGGTGACTCTCTATGCTACACATATAGATAATAGTCTCACTGGAGATAAGGCAATTGTACTTACAAACGATATCCTACCGCATTTTACCAAACACTATAAAAATGGGAAAATTATCTATACCGACAATACATTGCGTATTTATGGAGAAGCAGATAGCTATGAAACACAACGTAAAATGCAACAGCTACTTAGCGCTTCAACCCTACTGTCCCAAGACAATACAAACGTATTGATAGCTCAAAAACCAATTATTTTCACGATTAGAAAAAAAGACAGTAATCTTGCACTTACTGGGACATTTGCCAATGAAAATCAAATCAATACACTCGCATCAAAACTCCCTGCATCTGCCTCCATAGAAGCAAAATCTATGCCAAACTATATAGATAAAGGTGCAGTAAGTACCACTGAAAAGATCTTGACATTGTTTCTGCAAAAATATAAAGATGGAACCATTGTTTATAAAGATGAGGTATTGACTATTTCAGGAGCAGTACCTTCTGAGAATGATAGGGATACCATGGATGCTCTTTTGGGAAAAGCGACTATAAAAACTGTCAACCACACAACAATAGACCAAGAAGCTATAGATAAAAGAAACGCAGAAGCACAAGTACGCCTACAGCAAGAAGCCACTCTCAAAGCAGAAGCGGCACGCAAGGCACAAGAAGAAGCACAAAGAGCCGCAAAACAAAAAACTGAAGAAAAATTAGCCATACAAAAGAAAATTAGCCAATTACTCCAGATTGAAAATATTGAATTTGAAGTGAATAAAGCAATACTTACCCCTGGAGGTAAAGGTACAGTAGACAAGCTTGCTCGTATATTACAAGCATATCCGGATATACACATCGAAATTGCAGGACATACTGATTCAGATGGGAGTGAAATATTAAACCAACAACTCTCCCAATCTAGAGTTGATACCGTAAAAGCCAGGCTTATTTCAAAAGGTATTCATGCAGGAAGATTGACAGCAAAAGGATATGGTGAATCAAGACCACTCGTGCCAAATACCAGCAAAGAAAATAAACAAAAAAACCGTCGCGTTGAATTTAACATACAAGGAGAATAATCATGTTAGAAATTGCATCACAAATGATACTATGTTTACTATTGGCTGCCCTATTAGGGTTTATCATTGGCTACCTATTTGGTAAAAGCACCTGTACAAATGATGATTGTGAACAGAGTACAAAAACCCATCACGATGATACACACACAACAGCATCTGACACAGCTGTGATATCTGAAACAGCTCATGAAGAAACACAAGCTACACAGGAAAACGATAAGCCTGTACTGCTTACAGAACCACGAAATGGTACCAAGGATAACCTTACACGTATTAAAGGTATTGGTCTAAAAATAGAAGAAGCACTCAACAAAATAGGTATTTATCATTTCGATCAAATTGCTGCATGGGATGCAGAAAATATTGCATGGGCTGATAGCACTTTAGGTTTCCCTGGTCGTGCAGAGAGAGAAAATTGGGTTGCACAGGCACAAGCACTTGCAGCAGGAGAAGAAACAGAATTCTCTAAAAGGGTCGATGCAGGAGAGGTATCTACAAGCAAAAAATCCTAAGACTTTTTGAGGTAGGGACACATCCCTACCTCTTTTACAACTGCAACTATGCTATAATCTTTTATCTAAATTATAAAGCGTAGTAACCATGAACTTAATCAAAATTGCACAAGAGACATTTCAGATTGAAGCCGATGCACTTAAAGCAGCTGCTTCACGTTTGAATCAGGACTTCTTAGATGCTATTGATATGATACTGAACACCAAAGGCAAACTTATTATCACGGGCGTAGGTAAATCTGGACTTGTCGGTGCAAAAATGGCTGCTACTTTTGCAAGTACAGGCACTTCTTCTTTTTTCTTGCACCCTACTGAAGCCTTGCATGGAGACCTCGGTATGATAAGCAAAGACGATATCCTACTCGCCATTAGTTCCAGTGGTGAGAGTGAAGAACTTACCAAAATCTTGCCTCATATTAAACGTTTTGCAATTCCTCTTATAGGGCTTACAAGCAATCCTGACTCATCACTAGGAAACTATGCGGATGTCTTTTTAGATATCTCTGTAGAAAAAGAGGCCTGCCCTCTTGGCATAGCCCCTACTACTTCGACAACGCTGACTATGGCCTTGGGTGATGCTTTGGCTGTAGCACTTATGCAAGAGAGAGGCTTTAAAAAAGAAGATTTTGCCTCTTTTCATCCTGGAGGAAGCCTAGGCAAAAAGTTATTTATACGCATTAAAGACTTGATGCGTACAGAACATTTGCCTATAATCAAAACAGATACGCTTTTAAAAGATGCCATCGTTACCATGAGCCAAGGGAAGTTAGGAAATGTACTCATCGTGAATGAGGAGAATGTTTTTGTAGCACTCTTGAGTGATGGAGATTTAAGACGTGCACTGATGCAAGAAGGCTTTAGCCTAGATCACTGTGCAATAGACTATGCCAACACAGAACCAACAAGCTATAACAATGTAGACCTCCTTGCCTATGAAGCATTGGAGATTATAGAAACCCAGAAAATTCAACTCTTACCTATTACCAATCAAGAGAACCATATCATCGGCGTTTTACACATCCATGATTTAATTAATGCAGGAATAAAAAGTAAATAACATGAGATTAAACAAATATATAGCACATAACAGTAAATATTCACGTCGTGAAGCAGATGCACTTATAGAAGCAGGTGAAGTCACCTTAGACAAAAGACCCCTCAAAGAGTTTGGCTACGAGGTTCAAGAAGAGGATCGTATCTTTGTCAAAGGCAAAGCAATTAAGGTGACCAATGAACTCACTATCATTGTGTACAACAAACCCAAAGGTGTACTTGTGACCAAAAAAGATGACAGAGGGCGTGCTACGATTTACCATAAACTCCCAGGTAAATACAGACACTTTACCCCCGTAGGTAGGCTAGACTATGCCTCGGAAGGACTTTTGCTCCTCACGGACGATGTCGAAGTAGCAACAGCGCTTATGGAGAGTGGCTTAGACCGTACCTATAACCTCAAGATAGATAAACCTGTGACTAAAGAGATGGTAGATGCGATGAAAGAAGGTCTTGTACTGGATGATGCCCGTGCAGGTGCCCATGAAAAGTCTAAGATTTATGCGATGGAGTTCGCCCCTTTTGCACACTTTGAAGTGAGAAGTGAAGGTAAAAACTTTACCAAGCTTCGTGTGACCATCACCGAAGGGAAAAACAGAGAACTCAGACGTTTTTTTGCACACTTTGATGCCAAAGTGCTCGACCTTAAACGTGTGGCTTTTGGAGGCATAGAACTCAATAATCTACCAGAGAACAAAACCCGTTACTTTACACGTAGAGAGTATGATGATGTACATAAGTTTATGAAACGTTGGCGTACCAATAAAGTTGCCGAAGTAAAAAATGCACGTAATGCCCAAAAACAAGAAGAAGAAAATAAACGCAGAAAAGAACAAGAGCAACATACAACAGCCAAGACTAAAAAGTATAAATATAAAGACTAATGATGGCAAACCTTGCACTCAAATACCGTCCCAAAACTCTTGATGCACTTATAGGACAAACACACCTTTTGGGTGAGGGTGCAGTACTTATAAAACTGATAGAAAGTGATGCCCTGCCCCATACTTTCTTTTATGGCCCTCCAGGGTGTGGCAAAACAACACTAGCAAGAGTCATCGCCTCCGTACTCGAGCGTCCTTTTTACGAAATGAACGCTACCACACTCAAAATAGAAGATGTACGTAAAATATTTAAAGAGTATACCAATGCCCTTCAAAAACCTCTCATCTTTATAGACGAAGTCCATAGGCTTAGTAAGAACCAACAAGAAGTACTCCTGCCTTTTATGGAGAGTAATGCAGCATTGATTATAGGGGCATCTACAGAGAACCCCTACTACTCATTAACCGCTGCCATGCGTTCTCGTTCACATCTTTTTGAGCTCACAAGTATTTCGGAAAAAGAGATGCTTGGCTACCTTGACAAAATCCTCTTACTTGAGGAGATTGCCATCGAGGCAGAAGCCAAAGCGTATCTTGTTTTCTCCTCGGGTGGTGATGTACGTGCCATGCTCAACCTGCTAGAAAGTGCTGCTGCTATTACTTCACCTATCACCCTGGAGATACTCAAACAGATACGCCCTCATGCCATGCAAGCGGGTTCCTCTGAGAGTGAAAGTCACTATGAGTTGACCTCTGCGATGATAAAGAGTATACGTGGCTCTGACATAGATGCCAGCATCTACTATCTGGCACGGCTCATTGATGGTGGAGAGCCTGCAGAGTTTATCGCTAGACGTTTAGCTATACTAGCAAGCGAAGATATAGGCAATGCCAATCCCCCTGCTCTCAACCTAGCCTCCTCTACGCTAACCATTGTCAAACATATAGGCTACCCTGAAGCTAGAATTTCACTCGCTCAGCTGGTTATCTATCTGGCATCCTCACCTAAATCAAATAGTGCTTATAATGCTATCAACAGTGCTTTAGACGCTATCAAAGAAGGTGAGATATACCCTATTCCTTCACATCTTAAAACCCATGCAAAAACATATAAGTATCCCCATGATTTTGGTGGGTGGGTTAAACAATCCTACATGACCAACCCTCTCTCTTTTTACAAGACAAAACAAATTGGCTTTGAAAAAACATTATGGCAATGGCATAGCAAAATTATCTCAACAGGTTAATCAGTGATGCCTATAGTACTATTACAGCACCAACATAAAGCACACAGTTCTTCCACAGTTTTCATGCTATAATCAAACACAAGAAAACAAAAAGGATACAAGATGAAAACAACAATTTTAAAGTTCACTTCTCTTTCTATACTGAGTATTGCTTTACTAAGTGGATGTGTTAATCAAAATACACTCTCCAATCCCAATGCACAAACAGGTGCAGCAGTAGGTGCAGTGACTGGTGCAGTTATAGGAGGAAATGTAGGAGACAGAAGCGGTAGCAATATAGCAGGTGGTGCCGTGCTAGGTGCAATAGCTGGTGCAGCTATAGGTGATGCGGCTGGAGATAGCAGACCACAACAAACAGGTGGCTGGGAATAACCATCACAATATCAAAGGATAAAAAATGAAATACACAAAATCAATTGCAGTCGCTTCTCTTGCGACACTTATACTAAGTGGCTGTTATAATCAGCCTGGACTTACCCAAGACAATAGCTATAATCGCACAAAAACCGGCGCACTTGCTGGTGCAATAGCAGGCGCAGTAGCAGGCTACAACACCAAAGGACACCATAAAAATAGACGTGCTGCTATTGGAGCATTGGCAGGTGCAGCTCTAGGTGGAGGTGCAGGATACATGCTTGATAGACAAGCCAATGAAATTGCACAAGCTCTAGGGACAGGTGTAGACAATGACCCTCTTGCAGTACTGGACCCAAACAGAAATATTATTGTCTCAAAAACTGATGATTACGTTAAATTAATGTTTAGAGACAGAATGATGTTTGCTACCAATGCATCCACACTTCAACCTAGTGCAAGAGCCAAAATACAAACCGTAGCAAGACTCTTGACCAATTATCCACAAACTGTTGTCGCTGTTGCAGGATTTACAGACAACAGAGGAAGCTACGAGTATAATCAAAGGCTATCAAAAGCAAGAGCTTCGAGCGTAGCGAATATCTTAGGTGCTTCAAGCACCAAAGGTTGCTCATATGCCAAACCAATTGCACCTAATACTTCGCCTAGCAATATGGCACTCAACAGACGTGTAGAGGTCTACTTGTTTGCAGACCCAAACAATATGATTGACCCTTGTATCTAAAACTTATTTGAGTGAGTCAAGCTTCTCTTTGGCTTGCTCAGCATTGATTTCGCCCGCATAAAATTTACTTT
>JALSPX010000044.1 GCA_026985755.1 Sulfurovum sp.
TAAATCAAAGTAGTTTTTCAAAGAGCGTATATTAAATGTCACGACCATATCTACTTTCCAGTTGTCTGAGACGATATGTTTAAAGCCATCCCCTACGTTACGTTTTTTCTTTCCACACTCTAAAGCAGTGTAAAGTGCTTGGGCATCTCCTTTGAGTTCTTCTACAAAAGGCAAAGAAGATTTTGCCACAGCATCTTTAAGGTATTCAGGATTACGTGTATATTGAAACATAAACTTATCGTAAATAGAACGGATTTCTATCTCCAAATACGCTTTATCAGTAATGACAAAAAGATTCAAAGCTAAGACTTTTTCTAAAAAGAATGCAAAGCTATCTTCTGCTTCTTGGGAGGCGGTAAAGGCATTAATCACAGAGGACATTGTATACCGTGTACTTCGTACAGAAATGGCCTGTAGTCTATGACGGGCATGCTCTTGTAACACTCCCCTACTTGTGCCTTGCACTAAAAAACTAAGCGTAGCATGTTCGATAATAGAGTGATGGTGATGTACCCATGCGAGGTTAGAGAGAAGTTCAGAGTCCTCGATGGCATTTATAGCATCGGTATCCATGGATGTCATCGCCTCTTTAACACAGGCGTTTTCAGAGTTTTCAAAGGAGTCATAGCAGGTACGTGCAGCTATCTCTGCTACACCTAACCCTGATTCTTGAAGAAGAGTGACTTTTGGTTTTTGGTATTCTATATGATATTTTTCTATTTTTTCCATGCCACAATCCATTTTATTTTGATACAATTATAGCAATTTTAACTAAAAGGCACTTCATGAAAGCAGATGAACGATTTTATTCTTTTGAGGAGGATTTTAGAGACCCTTATGCTAGAGATCGAGACAGGGTATTGCATTGTTCTTCTTTTAGACGATTAGAGTATAAAACACAAGTATTTCTCAATCATGAAGGTGACTATTTTCGTACACGTCTTACCCATTCACTTGAAGTCTCTCAAATAGCACGTACACTCTCTCGTATGTTAAAACTCAATGAAACCCTCGCAGAAGTTATTGCCCTTTCACACGACTTGGGACATACTCCTTTCGGACATGTAGGTGGTGACGAACTTGACAGACAGCTCAAAGCAGATGGCAGAGCTTTGGGTTTTGAGCATAATTTTCAATCTTTTCGTGTGCTGACCAAACTTGAAAAACGTTACAAAGACTTTGATGGGCTTAACCTTACTTTTGCGACATTAGAGGGAGTAATGAAGCATTCCTACCCCTATAAAAAACCTTTTTTAGATGACTTAGATACACGGTTTGCACTAGACAAACACCCTAGCCTAGAAGCGATGGTAGTTGACCATGCAGACGAGATAGCTTACACCTCACATGATATTGATGATGGTATCAAATATGGGCTTATTACTTTTGATGACTTACTCCAAGACCCTCTTTGTTTACGTGTCGATGAGATGGTACAAAAAGAGGGCATTAAAAGAGAAGAAAAACTCTACCGTCATCGTTTTGTTGCAGGGCTTATTAAACTACTTGTTGAAGATTTTATAGCCAATTCCAATGAGGGTGCAAAAAAGTATCGTCAATCCTTGCCTATCGTGGCAACTTTGGATGCGAGTGAAAAACTCCCTGTAGGTTTTTCTAAAGAGACAGCAACAAAGTTGAAAGTGCTGAAAAAACTTCTGTTTCAAAAGCTTTATACTCATGAAAAAATAGCCCGAAAAATGTATGCAGGAAAACAGTGTATTAAAGGACTCTACAAAGCATTTAGAGACGACAATGACCTTTTACCTCCCCACCAAAAAGAGCTATTTTCAGTACGTAAAGAAGCACGTGTCATAGCCGACTACATCGCAGCCATGACAGACAGATACGCGATGAAAACTTATCATGAGATTTATGGGTTGTCCCTTTAATTTCAAACATATGTATATTGTAGGTGTGACCATGTCACACCTACGAAAAACATTAAAAAATCTATACTATAGTAACTTTTGGATATAATTCGCGAAAATTTAACAAGGCTCATCCCTTAATTTCAGGATATTTTATGCAAAAAATTAAAAACATTGCCGTTATCGCACACGTTGACCACGGTAAAACCACACTCGTAGATGAACTTCTCCAGCAATCAGGTACTTTTGAAGCACACCAAGCAGTAGAAGAGAGAGCGATGGACTCTGATGCTATCGAAAAAGAGAGAGGGATTACTATTCTTTCTAAAAACACAGCGATCAACTATGGTGATCACAAGATTAACATCATCGACACCCCAGGTCACGCCGACTTTGGTGGTGAAGTTGAGCGTGTACTTAAGATGGTAGATGGCGTACTACTTCTTGTCGATGCACAAGAAGGTGTGATGCCACAAACGAAATTTGTTTTGAAAAAAGCGATTGGTTTTGGTCTTATCCCTGTGGTTGTGATTAACAAAATTGACAAAGATGGTGCAGATCCAGAAAGAGTACTTGATGAAGTATTTGACCTTCTTGTGGCACTTGACGCAAACGAAGATCAACTAGAATTCCCTGTACTTTATGCAGCAGCACGTGATGGGTATGCAAAATGGGAAATGGAAGATGAGAGTAAAGATATGACACCACTTTTTGAAGCTATTTTAGAGAAAGTACCTTACCCAAAAGGTTCACCAGAGGCAGATACACAAGCACAAGTATTTACGCTTGACTCTGACAACTTTGTGGGGCGTATCGGTATTGCACGTATCTTTAATGGTAAAGTAAAAAAAGGTGATGAGTACCTGCTTGTAAAAGCAGATGGTTCTAAGTCTAAGTCACGTATCTCTAAACTTATCGGATTTAAAGGGCTTGAGCGTATCGACATTGAAGAGGCAGAAGCTGGTGACATTGTAGCTATCGCTGGTTTCTCTGATATTGATGTAGGTGACTCGGTGTGTGATCCACAAAATCCAGTTGCACTTGACCCTATGCACGTAGAAGAACCTACGCTTTCAGTGATTATGTCTGTAAACAACGGACCGTTAGCTGGACAAGAAGGTAAACATGTGACTTCTAACAAAATCAAAGAGCGTCTTGAAAAAGAGATGGAGACAAACATCGCTATGCGTATGGAGCCTCTAGGAGATGCATCGTTTAAAGTCTCAGGACGTGGTGAACTTCAGATCGGTATTTTGGCAGAGAACATGAGACGTGAAGGCTTTGAGTTTATGCTTGCACGTCCAGAAGTTGTTACCAAAGAAGAAAATGGTGTGAAGATGGAGCCATTTGAGCACCTAGTTGTAGATGTACCAGAAGAGTTCCAAGGGGTTGCCATAGAAAAACTAGGTAAAAGAAAAGCAAACATGACACAGCTTACACCAATGCCAGACGGTACCGTAAGACTAGAGTTTGAAATCCCTGCACGTGGGCTAATTGGTTTCCGTTCAGAATTTTTGACAGACACCAAAGGTGAAGGTATCATGAACCACTCTTTCTTGGAATACAGAGCATACTCTGGTAGTGTACAAAGTCGTACCCCAGGGGCATTGGTTTCTATGGATAATGGTGAAGCCGTAGCCTTCTCTATCTTCAACCTTCAGTCACGTGGTATTATGTTTATTAAACCACAAGACAAAGTATACTCAGGTATGGTTATCGGTGAGTCTGCAAGACCAGGTGACCTAGATGTGAACCCTCTTAAAGGAAAAGCCTTGACAAACATGAGAACTTCAGGTGCTGATGAAGCCATCAAACTTGTAACACCTAGAGAGATTACACTAGAGTCTGCAATGGAGTGGATAGAAGACGATGAATTGGTAGAGATTACACCAGAGTCTATTAGAATTCGTAAGAAATCACTAGACCCAGTGGTAAGAAAACGTCTAGCAAGAGATAAAAAGAACGCGAAGTAATAAGTAGGTCGGGTTGCCCTCATCCCGACGTTAATTTGCATACCATAATATTCACAACCTTTTGAATATTTGTCGGGATGAGGGCAACCCGACCTACAGCAAACTAAAAGATTATTGCCTATAAAATTCCTAATTCCTAATTCCTAATTCCTAATTTTTAGCTACCCTCATCCCACTCACCCAAGCAAAGTGAAAATTAAACCCACCTCTATCTCCATCGACATCGAGTATCTCCCCTGCAAAGTAAAGATTTGATACAAGTTTTGACTCCATAGTTTGAGCATTCACTTCAGTGGTATCTATGCCTCCTGTAGAAACTTCTGCTCCTTTAAAACCTTTGGTATCTGAGATGCTTAGCTTTAGGTTTTTGATGGCGTGTACGAGCTTGTTTATCTCTTTTCTGTTTAGGGCATTTTCTGTGCGTATTTTGCATTTGGACTGCTCTAGTATGATGGGTATGAGTTTTTTATTTAGTACACCTTGTAGCCACAAGCTTAAAGGTTTTTCACTCTCTTTTTTCATTCTAGCTAGTAGTAGGTTAGTCAGTTTCTCTTTACTAAACTCTGGCATGAGGTCTAGACTGAGTTCACAGTAGTCAAAGTTGGCAAGTCTAGTACTGACTTCACGGCTTAGGTCTAGTATGGCTAATCCACTTATGCCGTAGTTGGTAAAGAGTAAATCGCCCTTTTTTTCTGTGATGTACTCACCGTTGGCATAGAGTTTAGCAAGTCCTGCTACTTTCACCCCTGCACAGCCTTTAACCCATCTCTCTTCTGAACAGAGTTGCACAAGGCTTGGGTGTCTTGGTACGAGTGTATGTCCCATCTTGCTAGCAAAGGCATAGCCAGCGTTAGAACCTCCCAGTTGTGGTGCAGCAGGTGAACCAGTGGTGATAACGAGTTTTGCACAGGCTTTACTGCCTTGTGAGGTCTCTAGGGTAAAGCCATGCTCTTTTTTGTCTATGCCTGTCACCGTACAGTCACAGACTATCTCCA
>JALSPX010000045.1 GCA_026985755.1 Sulfurovum sp.
CTATAGCTACACCTTTGTCCAATACAATTATATCATATTGGATTTTAGGTACTATTGAGCATTGTTTTTATTTTACAACAAGTGCTTTATCTCTTGCAAAAACAATGATAGACACCTCTAATTCCTCTAATTTTGTAATGTGGACAGATTATTAGTTGGTGCGGTCATAAATAAGACAATTAAACTATTTGTCACCATTAAACTTTAAATATTTGGCCGTTAGATAATTTAGTAACCGACAGCCAAGAGACAGATGAGAAGATAATGGGGTTTATAAAACCTAAGAAATAGAAAAAATTATGCTAATATGCTACTTTCAAAGTAGAGGATAGTACCAATGGAAATTTTTGCTTTACAATCAATTGTCGGAGGTTTTTTAGATGAAGATTTGAAAAACTTCAATAAAGTTTTTGATGATTGGTGTGTGCAGTTTGAGAGTATTGAAGATGCACAGTGTATACTGGATACACTTGAAAATAGTGAGCAGATTAAGATTGTTGAGATTACGCCACTTAGTTACCCTAAATACTTTTTCTCAAAACTTCAGGGTATCATTCACGCGACACGAGAATATGAAGGAAAAATCATCTGCATCGTCGAACCACAAATGGGTATGAGTTTTCGCATTGCCATATGTGACTTACAGACAAAAAATGTAAGAGTACTCAGCTCTCGATATAAGAGTGCACTAAGTGTAGAAGGGGTATTTGCCAATCTCTCTTTTGATTTATAAAACAAACACGTAAGGAAGACCTCATTTGAACTGTATATTATTACCCAAAAATGCCAAAAGCATTAGCGACCTACAGCAAATTACGCATATTAAAGAGGTACTCAAATCTAAGGTAGGAGATAGTCTAAGCATAGGAGAGATTGGTGGGAATATAGGCAAGGCTACTATTGCCCAAATCAATGAAAATGAAGTACTTCTTAGTGATATTAGACTGGATAAAAAACCACCAGCTAAACTTGATTTGACCGTTGTCCTTGCTTTGCCACGTCCTAAAGTGTTACGTCGATTGATTATGGATATGACATCTCTTGGGGTGAATAAACTGATTATTGTAAATAGTTACCGTACACAAAAAAGTTATTGGCAAAGCCCACTGCTCAACCGTATAGATGAGTTTGTTTTTGAAGGGTTACAACAAGCCATCGATACAGTGCCGCTCGTTGTTGAGTTGAAAAAACGTTTTAAGCCATTTGTTGAAGATGAATTTCCTGCTTTACTACTAGATAATAAGGGAGTTAAAGAAGAAGGTAATGCAGTGATTGCACATCCTTATGCAACACAATCTTGGAAATCGTATCTTGATGCTAACATTAAAGAGAGTATGCCAAAGGTTCTATGTATCGGTGCAGAAGGTGGCTGGCTAAACTATGAAGTTGACTTACTTTGCAAACATGGTTGTATATCCGTTAGTTTGGGAGAAAGGATTCTGCGAACAGAAACTGTGGTGAATGTGTTACTAGGTCACTGGTTAGAGGTATGACACGTATATTTTTGCTATACTTCTTACTATGAATATAAATATAGTCTGTCCACATTGCCTTGAAGTAGGTAGTGTAGAAAAAAAAGAGTCCTATGTTTCTGAACTGTGTACAAAGTGTGGTGACTCACTTTTAGACGCAAAGCCCATCAATGCAAATGTAGTCATCTTAGAACACTTTATGAAAAACTCAGATTTGCCCATAGTGGTAGACTTTTGGGCACCTTGGTGTGGGCCTTGTATATCTATGGCACCACATTTTGAGAAAGCTGCCCTTGCCATGCCCTTAGAAGCACAATTTTTAAAGATAAACAATGACAATGAGCAAACATTAGGCTCTAATTTTCTTATAAAAAATATACCTGCTGTGCTCATGATTAAAGAGGGAAAAGAGATAGCTAGATTTACTGGTATGCGTAGCAGCAAGCAGATAGAAAAGTGGGTTAGGCAGTATGTTTGAGTTGTTATTGGCATACACCTAACACTTCTACTAATATTTTCGTTATAATAAATACAACAATAAAAAGAGTAAAAGATGCCAACCCTAAAAATATCAAACACCGTCACCTTAGATGAAAATGAAATAGAGATTACTGCCATACGTGCCAGTGGTTCTGGTGGGCAGAAGGTCAACAAGGTCTCGGCTGCGATACATTTGCGTTTTGATGTGGAGGCTTCGTCATTGCCTGAGTACTATAAAGAGAAGCTACTTGCCCTCAAAGACAAACGCATCACCAAAGAAGGCTTTGTGGTCATCAAGTCTCAACAGCATAGAAGCCAAGAGCAAAACAGAACAGAGGCACTAGAGCGTTTGGTTGAGCTGGTGAAGGGTGTGAATGTGGTACAGAAAAAGCGTGTGCCCACCAAGCCGACAAAGGGGTCTGTCAATAGACGATTAACCTCTAAGAAGAAACATGCAGGTAAGAAGAAGTTGCGTGGGAAGGTAGATAGAGATGAGTAAACCCAAAATAAAGAGCATTTATAGGCAGAGGTTACTTTTTTAGTAAGTAAAGTGTGCTAGCTTAGGGAGTGAATCGGGGAGTGCTTGGTATATCTCTTTTGTGTGAGGATTATTTTCTATGCAGAGCCAGACTAGTGAGGGTCTTTGGGCTATGGGTAGTAAGTTTGTAATCTCATTATGTGCGACATCTAAAAAGACGAGGTTACTTAGTGCAGTGATACTTTGGATATTTCTAATATGGTTATGGTTGGCTTCTATTTTTTTCAATTTATGTAGGTGCTGGAGCACTGTGATATCTGTGATCTGATTATGTTTCATAAAAATATGTCTGAGTTTAGGAAGTTTGGCTACTACGTCTATGTTTTCTATATTGTTATCTGCAAATGCAAGTTTATGCAGGTTTGTTAATGGTGCTAGGGCATCAATGTTACTGATGTTGTTACGAGAGAGTGTGAGTGCTCCAATCCACGTGAGTTCAGAGATACTTTCTGGTAGAGAGTCTAGTTCTAAATCAGCGAGACTGAGATACTCTATTTTATTTGCTTTGCAGTGTGCTATTTTTTCTTCTGCTATTTCTAAATTATGCATATTATACTAACCTTTTATTATCTAAACATTTAATATTTTCTCTTCTGCTAAGCTAAGAAAACGCCACTTGCCACTCTCTATATCTAGATTAAAACTACCGATACTTACACGCTTTAACTCTAGCACTTTTAAGGGTGTGCCGAATTTTGGGTCCTTCATCGCACCAAAGAGTCGGCGTATGTGTCTGTTTTTGCCTTCATCTATGACGATGCGGAGTTTGGTTTTGGCACCACCTGTGCCTAGCTTTTCAACCACGAGTGCTTTGAGTAATCCGTGTTTGCTCTCTACACCCTGTTTGGCTTGGGCTATATGTGCATCTGTGACATGACCTCTGACCCAGATTTCGTAGACTTTTTGACAGCCTCCAGGCTTGGTGAGGGTGTTGCCTATGGGTCCATTTTGGGTAAAAAGGAGCAGCCCTTTAGATTCTAAATCAAGACGACCAATGGGCATCCATCCCTCATCATAAGCCCACTGGGGCAAGAGGTCATAGACTGTCTTGCGTCCTCGTTCGTCTGAGCGTGTGACGACATAGCCTTTGGGCTTGTGCAGGGCTAGAAGTTTGTGAGTAGTATCAGACATGAGAATCTGCTTTGCTAAAATCTAATTCACATACCACCTGTGCATGATCAGAATTCAGTAGCGAGCCATCTTTATTTTCTAGCAGGTGGCTATCTAAGACTTTGTAGTCACTGACCTCTGCAATATGTCCTTCGTGGTGTTTACTTAAATGACGTGAGATAAAAATATAATCCAAGACATGGCCTTTGCCCAAAAAATAACTTGTTGGTTTTCGTGTGGGTGCTTTGGCTTCTGGGTGAGGGTTGTATATCTCTTGCGTATAGTGGTAGTTGGCATCTTCTAAAATGTAGCTCTCTTTTCTTTTGTTGTCATGGTATTTATTGTTGCTAAGGGCATCGATGGTGAGGGAGTACTCTTTGTCATTGAGGTCACAGAGCAGTACGGTGGGTTTTTTCGATTTACGTATATCAAAGAACAGCGAAGAGGCTTCACAAAGCCTTTGTTGTAGTGCAACAGAGTGTTTGTCTGTGAGGGTGGGGAAGATGTGTTCTTTTTTATACTCTAGGCTCTCTTGGCAGGTAAAAGCATACTCAAAGGCATTGAGTCTATTGGACTTTAGATGAGAGACATAGACCAATAGTTCTTGTGCATGTGGCAGTGAAATCGTCGCTTTTATGGGCAGACGAGAGAATGTAAAATGCCCCTGAAATCCATGCGTTTTTAGGCTAGGAGTGTGGGCTCTTACTTTGTGTAGCTTGCTGATGGGGTATTTGGAGGCTAGGGCAACCGTGGTGGTGACATACTTCATAGGATTGTTAGTGCTGAGTTTGGCTTGGTCTGCTGTGGCAAAGTAAGCAAAGCCTAGTTCTTTTACTAGTGCTTTTAGTTCATCCTGAGAGAAAACCTCTTGAAAGCCGATGATATCACAATCCATGGTGCGTATTTGCTCTTTGATCCATGTGGTTTTCTCTTGCCATTGTCGGGGAGTGAATTTCTCTTTTTTGGTGTACCATGCATAAGGAGGTGCTGCAAACTGAAAAAGGTTAAATGTGCCTAGTCTTATTTTCATAGAGATTAGAGCTTCGCAAAAAATGCATTCAGTTGGTTTGCGAATGCATGGGCATCTTTGTTCGTAAAAGCTTTAGGTCCTTTGGTTATCTCTCCACTTTCTCGTATGGTTTCCATGAGATTACGCATAGCAAGATACTGTTTGATATTGTCTACA
>JALSPX010000046.1 GCA_026985755.1 Sulfurovum sp.
ACAGGAGTGTCAAAGAGAGCTTGATTGTCATGCAGAAGTAAAAGGACCTCAAATTGATAAGCTTATTGTTTATAAAAAAAGAAGACGTCTGTATGCACTATCTAAAGGGAAACTAGTGCTAAAATGTCGTATCTCTTTAGGAAAAAATGCGGATAAAGGACATAAAATTCAAGCAGGTGACTATAAAACCCCGATAGGGCATTATCATATAGTACGCAAAAAATGTGACAGAAGATTATACCGGTCACTTATGATTTCATATCCTGATAGAGAAGATAGAGAAAGAGCACGGAGGTTAGGAGTGAATCCTGGGGGATATATCACGATACACGGGCAGCCAAAGTGGAATGCACATGGTATAGGAAATCATTATACTTTTGCGCATGATTGGACAGAGGGGTGTATTGCGGTACCCAATAGTACGATGCGCAAACTTTGGAGAGCCGTAAAACGGGGGGTAAAAATAGATATTTATCCTTAATCCCAAAATATGCAATAGAATTTAGCAGAGTTTGACAAATGTTATATTAATATATTGTATAATATTGGACATTAAAGGAGCAGATAATGAAAAAAGCACTAGTAGGTATGGGAATATTTTTATTTGGAATGCAGTTAATGGCAGGGGGGAATATTGATCCTTATTTATCTGAAGTAGCGAAGATTCCAAATAAAATTTGTAACGAAAACAAAGTATACATTGAGCAAGATGCCAATTTAATGTGGCAAGATCAGGCATATGTAGATGCAGAAGATGGTGCTTTTAAGCGAAATCACTCTGTTGCAAAAGCAGGAAAATGGAATCATGCTGTCAATTACTGTAGAAGATTGAATTATGCTGGGTATTCAGACTGGAGACTTCCTACTTCTGATGAATTGGTACATGTACATAGAAAACAAGGAGAAGTATTTAGTTATTATCGTGATAATGATTTCTGGTCATCTACACCTACAACAGATAGTAGATATTATGTAGTCTATCCTGCAGATGCTTACCCATACAAAAGATATAAAAGAGAATCAAATTATATTAGATGTGTGAGATGTATGGGTGACGAGACACCGAAAAAGAGATATCTATTGAGTTCTGACCCAGAGTATACAACACGGTAGCGATTAAACCCAAAATATGCATTAGAATTTGAAACGATTCTAATGCATAATTTGGGTTAAAGGATTTTAATCTCCTCTTGCATGACGATATGAAATTTTTCAAAGATTTTTTCTTTGGCCAAGTCGATAAGGTACTTTGCATCTTCAAAGGTACCTTCACCCAAATTTACTAAAAAATTTGCATGCACATGAGACCATTGCATATCCCCTTTTCTAAACCCTTTGAGTCCCACTGCTTCTATCAGTCTACCTGCTGCATCACCTTCTGGATTTTTAAATGCTGAACCTGCTGAGGGGTCATGGGGTTGATTGGAACGTAGTTTAAGTAGCGAATCAAGTAGCTCTTGGCTAAATCCCTCTTTTGTCTCAAATCTAGCTGCGGTAGCTATACCATTAAGTTTGGCAAAACGATAGCCATGCTCTATATTTTTTTTGGGTATCCATTTTCCCGATATTTCTATACTGTGTAAGATATTGAAGATTTCATACGCTTTAACCCCCGCATTCATAGCGAGCATCCCACCAAGCGTGCCAGGCAATTTAGAGCAAAATTCAAAGCCTGCAATGTTGTTCTTTTTTGCATAGGAGACGATGCGTCCTGTAGGCATAGCGGCACCTATTTCTAAAAATCCCTCTTTTTCTTCTATGTAAGCAAAGTCTTTGGAGAGCATCATAAGTGGAGGTGGAGTAGGAGAGACCAGAAGGTTATATGCACCACCGATGAGGTATCTATCGGTAGGGATAGTATCTCCTTTTTCTATCATCAGTACTTCTGTGGGCTGTCCTACTTTGATACTGGAGTATTTGGAGAAGTCGATGGTTTTAGTGTACATGGTTTACCCTTTTATTACGCATCATTTCCCTCCAAGACTAACCACTTCCACATAGGTATCACCTCTATGTCTCCTTCCTCGACTTGGATAGTCTCCTCTTTTTCAGTAGTAACCAAATAGCTTTTGGTTAGATTAAAATACTTCATGCCTTCTGCTAATGCATCTATCTCTCTTTGGAATGTTTTTTCATCGTCTATTTGGTAGGCTACATTGACTAGATACTCTTTGTCTGTTTTTATATATAAGTCTACCTCTTGTGTTTGCTTGAAGTAGTAGACTTCATTGGTAGTTCTTCTCAAATGAAGAAATGCCAAGTTTTCATATAGTTTAGAATAGTCATTGCTCATAGAGATATTAAATAATTTTTTAAACCCATTGTCGATGGCATAGAGTTTTTTAGGATTTCTTTGTTCTTCTTTTACCGAGTTTCTGTGTATAGGCACTGTAAAGAGTGTGTAGGCTTCTTGTAAGTAAGACAGGTAGTCTTGTAGTGTGTCCTTGCCCACTTTGTAGCCTTGTGATTTGTAGTCGTTGTAAAGCTTATTGACAGAGATGAGTGTACCCATGTTGACAAACATATATTTGATGAGGTGTTTGAGGAGGCTTTGGTTTTTTATGTGGTAGCGTTCTACAATGTCTTTGTAGACGATAAGATCTAAATAGTCCTTGAGTATACGTTTTTGCACATCGGCATTTTCATCAAAAGTCGCTGCAAATCCACCATCTACAAGATAGGCATCAAAAGCGTTTTTTATGTAAGAGACAGACTTTGAAGAGTAGAGATTTATCTCTATATTTTTGTATCCCAAATACTCTTTGAATGAAAATGGGAATATCTCATAAGTGATGGTTCTCCCTCTTAAAGATGTGGCGATTTCACTAGAGAGTAGCTTTGAAGAAGAGCCTGTCACAAAGAGCTGTACATTTTCAGTGTCATAGATACGGCGTACATATTTCTCCCACCCCTCTATGTTTTGTACTTCGTCTAAAAAAAGATACACTTTTTCTTCTCGTTTCTGTGGGTAGAGTTCGTAGTAGCCTTCTAGAAGTGAATCTAAATCTTTTAATACAATGGGAAAAAGTCTATCATCTTCAAAGTTGATATAAATGATATTGGAGGTATCTATATTTTTTCGTAGTTTTTCAATAAGTGAAAAAAGAATATAAGTCTTCCCACAACGTCTCACACCTATGAGAGAGACTATCTTTTTGGTTTCGGTGGGGATGTCGTAATCCCTAGGAACAATAGTGCCAAAATTTCGTTCTTGAAAGTTTGTAATAAGTTTTTTAAACGTCTCTTTCATTTATATCCTTATAAACTAGTATGATTATAGCATTTTTTATACTAGTATACAAGTATAAAATGACTTTTAGCTGTTCCGTAAATGTTCATACTCTTTAGGTATCAAATAATCCTCAGTTTTTAAAGGAGCATCCCAAAGTCCATGTTCAAATCCTAGTGTATAGAGTGTATCTAGGGCTTTAAGTTGGAGTTCATTTAACTCTACAGACTCATCTGAAGCATACATATCGAGGTATTTCGTGAGCATCTCGTCGGAGATACGTACGAGAGAGTCATTTTCCAGTTTTTTGCAGAGTTCTTCTTTTCTGTCGTTTGCCACTTTCACGCCCTCTATAAGGATATTCTCTATATCTATAGCACGGTTAAGTGGCAGGCTTCTACGTATCGCCATACCGCCTAGAGGTAGGGGCAGCCCCTCTCCTGCTAGCTCTACCCAAATATCCCAAAGTTCTTTTTCGACTTCCAGGCTCTCGTCAAAGTTTAGGATAGACTCATGTATGAGTACGCCTGCATCTACTTTGCCACTTACAACCGCCTCTTCTATTTCTAAGAAATCCATATAGACAGGACGTGCATCAGGGTAGTAGATACGAAAGAGCATAGCATTGGTGGTGTACTTACCAGAAAGTGCCACTTTAAAGTTACGTTTTAACTTTTTGTCTTTGAGACGAATAAGCTTAGGCCCATACCCCTCACCAAAACTCACAGCCGTACGAAGCAGTGCATACTCCTCTTTGATAAGCGGATACATTCCAAAGCTAATGGCACTTACATCATACGTCCCTTTCATCGCTTCAACATTGAGTGTTTCGATGTCTAACCCTATGTTAGAAAATTCATATCCTTTGGTGTCCACCCATCCAAACTTGATAGCAAAATACATAAAGATATCATCGGCATCTGGAGAGTGGGCTAGTTGGATGTTTTTTGGCATGGTGTGACCTTGTTTTAGTATGAGAGTATTTTAGCATAAGAGGGCAAAGAGTAGAATGAGAGGAGTATTTATCCCTCATGCAACAGAAATTTTATATCTTTCTTTTGAATATAATTGTCTTGAAGTAGTATACTGATTTCAGCACGCTTCAAAATACCAAGATATTTATGGAGTTGTTCACTTCTGCAGTCGTTATACGCATTGAGTATTCTATTTTCAAAATCATTTTTAGGATGATCGATTGCTATAGAAGGTAGTTGTCTCTCCTTTATCTCATCAAAGGTGTTTAATCCTTTATTTTTAATCTTGTAAATACTAATTTGTATGGTATTATTCGCCTTTGGTTTTAGCCGAAAGAGTCTTGCTCTATATTGATTATTTTCGATAAATTTTTTTAAGGTGATATAGGTTTGAGAGGGATTCTTTTTGATAAGTTTATTGATGACCCGAAGTACCCATGCTTGAGACATTTGCTTGATAGATTTATCTTTTCCGCTTTTGCCTAACCTTGATGTATTCCATTTGCTTTCAGCAACAAGAACATCTTTAATCACTCCATGCTTATTTTTATAATATAATCCATCTATACCATTGCGTCCAATTTCTCCTTCTACTTGTATCCAGTCACTTTGTGTATAGAACTGATGCATGACACACTCCGCACTAGAACCATTAATGATGTTTAATATTCCTTGGATTTTGCTATCTTTAGGTATTTCTCTAGAGAATGTATTTGTCACAAAAAATATGAGAATAAGCATAATAATCTTATACATTATTTACTCACATTTATAGGAATAGTCTAAACCTATATTAGATATAGTGAGTTTATTTTTCTTCTTTTCGCAAGACTGTAGTGATGGAAATTTTCCACCTATACTATGAGGATATCCATATTTATAAATTATAAGTCGTATATTTTTTTTCTTTTTTCTTTTTTTTAAATGCTCACAAGGCGTACCGTTTTTATTTCTATCAAGCGCTTGATAATCAGGTTTATGTGCCTTATAATAATTGTTGGCATCTTGGTATGTTTTAAACTGTTCGCATTTGATATTTGCACTAAATAATGAAGTAGAAATAAAAGTGGTTCCCAAGCAGAAAGAGTAAAAGTTTTTATTTTTCATTATTATATTCCTTCTGAACCTATTTAACTTTTATGGTGTGGTAGTTTATAGAGATATTGTCAAGTTTTTGTCAAAATTAGACTTTACTTCTGACCCTAAATATAAAAAAATATGTCAATTTGCAATATTTTTGCCTATTTCTTCAAAATTGTATTAAACTGCCACCATGACTAAGTAACTAATGATTATTTAGATAAAATTACTTCAACACAAAGGTTAAGGATATGACTATGGCAATGGACGCAAACAAACAAAAAGCACTGGATATGGCAATCAAGCAGATAGACAAAACGTTTGGTAAAGGTACACTGATGAGATTGGGTGACAAGGCGTTTGAACCTATCGAGTCTATCTCTACGGGCTCACTTGGGCTTGATATGGCATTGGGAATTGGTGGGATACCTCAGGGGCGTATTATTGAGATTTATGGTCCGGAGTCTTCTGGTAAGACGACATTGGCACTACAGACTATTGCTTCAGGTCAGAAAAAAGAGATGGTCTGTGCCTTTATCGATGCAGAGCATGCATTGGATGTGGTGTATGCGAAAAATCTTGGGGTAGATACAGACAATCTTCTCGTCTCACAACCAGACTTTGGTGAGCAGGCTCTTGATGTACTTGAAACCTTGGCACGTTCTGGTGCAGTGGACTTGATAGTTGTCGATTCTGTAGCAGCGTTGACACCCAAAACTGAGATAGAAGGTGACATGGGGGACACCCATGTAGGACTTCAAGCTAGGCTGATGTCGCAAGCGCTTCGTAAGCTTACAGCGATTTTACACAAAACAAATACGACGGTAATATTTATTAACCAAATTCGTATGAAGATTGGTACTATGGGTTACGGTTCACCAGAGACAACTACAGGTGGTAATGCCTTGAAATTTTACTGTTCGGTGCGTATTGATGTAAGACGTATTGCGACACTGAAACAAGGGGAGTCAAGCATCGGTAACCGTGTCAAAGCAAAAGTAGTGAAAAACAAAGTGGCTCCACCATTTAGACAAGCAGAGTTTGACATTATGTTTGGAGAGGGGATTTCTTATATTGGTGAGTTGATTGACTATGGTATCAAGATGGATATCGTCGACAAGTCTGGTGCATGGTTCTCGTATGGTGCGCAGAAGCTGGGACAAGGTAAAGAGAATGCTAAAGTAACTATAAAAGAGAATCCAGAAATGATGGCAGAGATAGATGCTAAAGTCAAAGAGGCACTTGGTTTTGGTGAAGCACTCACTGTAGATGAGAGTGAAATGCAAGATGATGCTTAAGAAATAAATATGAAAAGCGTAAAGTATCACTCTACACTTTAAGGAAAAATAGTTTATACTGTCACTAGTTAAATACAAAGGACTAGTGATGGCACTAAAAATGAAAGAGCTCATGGCGCTAAGTGATGAGAGTAAATCAACGATACTCTACTATATAAAAGAGGGACTCCTTCCTGAACCCTCCAAACCCAAACCCAATGTACACCTTTATGATGAAAGTTGTGTGCAGATACTCAAATTTATCAAATATCTACAGCATAATTTTTCGTACAGTATTTCTGATATACAGACTATCTTTAGCGAGAATAAGTTTGATTTTGACGACTCTTTTGATATGATGGTACGTTCATTGGAGCTTCTCTCTGCAAGCAAAGGTAGTCAGTGGTATACCAAACAAGAGTTTCTGTCACTGTTGGGCATAGATGAGGCAAAATTAAAACACTTCCAGCAAAAAAAATATCTCTTTGAAAAAGCAAAAGGTTTTTCAGACAAAGAGCTTGAAATCGCAGAGATACTTCTGCGTGCAGAAAGACTAGGTTTGGATAGCACATTGCTAGATGCTTATGTCACTACAGCACAAGCATTGGCAAATAAAGAAAATGAAGTAGGAAGTAAACTTCTAGAAAATGACACACAAGCACATGACGAACGGTATGAATTACTTTTTGATTTGGTTTTAACCCTCAAGCCATATATCTTTAATATGCATACAGTAGAAGCACATCAAACAAACGTAAAAAAGGATTAACCCATGAAAGCACTCTTTAAAATTACAGGATTTACCCCTTATATATTGATTATATTTCTCAATGCGATGACTGATTTGGGGCATAAGATTATTTTGCAAAACACTATCTTTAAAGCCTATGAGGGCTCAGAGCTTATTGTACTTACAGCGATTGTCAATGCTTTGATTCTTTTACCCTTTATTTTTCTCTTTTCTCCTGCAGGATATATATCGGATAAGTATCCTAAAACCAAAGTCATAGAGTATGCCTCTGGTGCAGCGATTGGGATTACATCATTCATCCTTATTTCTTATACTATGGGGTGGTTTTGGGTAGCGTTTGGGCTTACCTTTGTACTCGCAGCACAGTCAGCTATCTATTCTCCTGCAAAGTATGGGCTCATCAAAGAGATGACAGGAAACGAAAACTTAGCCCCTGCCAATGCATTGGTGCAGTCTGTGACTATCGTCTCTATTTTACTTGGTGCCGTGGTGTACTCACTCTTTTTTGAGTCACTTTTACAAGACAGAAGCACCGTACCCTCTGAGATACTACAGTACATACAACCTGTAGGGTTTTTACTGATAGCTGCGAGCATTATGGAGTATTTGCTTGCGAGACGTTTGGCGAAAACCTTTACGCCTGTAGCCATAGATGAGAGTATGACTTTTGAGCCAAAAGAGTACCAAAACCTACACTACCTCAAAGCCAATCTCAAAGTGATTAAAGAGAATGAAGTGGTATGGCTTAGCATTCTAGGACTAAGCATCTTGTGGGGTGTCTCTCAAGTGGTCTTGGCCATTTTTGGTGAGCATCTTAAAACAACATTGGGGGTGACCGATACCGTGGTGGCACAAGGACTGTTGTCGCTCTCTGGCTTGGGGATGATAGTGGGTTCCATGGTGGTAGGGCGTGTGAGTAAAAATTACATCGAAACAGGTATCATCCCTCTAGGTGCTTTGGGTGTCACTGTGGCACTTTACATGATGCCAAGTCTCACTTCATTGACTGCATTGGGTACCTCTTTGTTTGTCTTTGGTTTTTCAGCAGGGCTCTTTATGGTACCGCTCAATGCGATGATACAGTTCTCCACGCCATCCGCTATATTGGGAAAAGTGCTTGCAGGAAACAACTTTATGCAAAATGTGAGTATGTTTCTTTTCCTTATACTTACAGCACTCTTTGGCTACTTCGATTTAGGCTCTACAGGCTTGTTTTACATCATCGCCACGGTGGCATTTGTGGGTATGGGATATACGTTTATCAAATTACCTCAGTCACTCATTCGTTATGTAGTGCGTATGATTATCGGTTTCAAGTACCGCTTACATGTAGATGGGCTTAAAAACATCGAAGCAGACAAAGGGGTATTGCTTTTGGGTAACCATGTCTCATTTTTAGACTGGGCAATTCTCCAAATGGCATACCCTGAGCAAATCCGTTTTGTGATGGAGCGTAGCTATTATGAAAAGTGGTATCTTAAACCATTTTTTGACTTCTTTGGGGTGATACCTATCTCTAGTCGTGGGAGCAAAACCGCACTCTCTTTGGTGACAGAAGCACTGAATCGTGGTGAGACCGTAGCACTCTTTCCAGAAGGACATCTTTCTCGTAATGGGCATTTGGGAGCCTTTCAAAGAGGTTTTGAACTTGCTACTAAGGAAGCTAGCAATGCCATTATCGTGCCATTTTTCCTCAAAGGGCTTTGGGAAGATAATTTCTCGTACGCCTCTAAAAAGATGAAACGCAACAAAAACAAAGACATCTCTGTGACTTTTGGGGAAGCATTGGATGTACATAGTGATGCAGTACGTGTAAAAAAAGCAGTCTTTGACCTCTCTGTGCAAAGTTGGAAAGCCTACGCCAACACCTTACCCTGCATACAAAAAGCGTGGATTGACGCGGCAAAAGAGGCAGGAAGCAAGCTTTGTATGGCAGACTCTACAGGGGTAGAAGTAAGTGGTGAGCGTTTTGCTACAGGTACATTTATGATAGCCTCTGCACTCAAGCCTGTGGTAAACAACACGCAAAATGTGGGTGTACTTTTGCCTACTTCTGTAGGTGGGTCTATGGGCAATATGGCATTGTTGAGCTTAGGTAAAACAGTAGTAAACCTGAACTACTCTTCAGGCACAGAGAGTTTGCTTCATGCATTGAAAATCGCCAATATTACTACGGTGATGAGTTCTAAACAGTTCGTCACCAAACTCAAAGCCAAAGGGTTTGACATGACAGAAGCTCTGGAGGGTGTAGAGGTCATTTACCTAGAAGAGGTAAAAGAGAAGATGAGCAAAGTCAAAGGTTTACTGACACTTGGGCTTGTGAAGTTCTTGCCTACATGGTTATTGAGCCTGCTGTATGTCAAAGGTGTAAATCTTGATGATACCGCAGCGATACTTTTTTCTAGTGGAAGTGAGGGGACACCTAAAGGCATAGAGCTTAGCCATAAAAATATGATGGGCAACATCAAACAAGCCATCACCCTCATTAACCCTAACGATGAAGATGTGATGCTAGGAACGCTACCCATTTTCCATTCCTTTGGGCTGACGGTGACGACACTCTTGCCACTCATAGAGGGTATACCAGTTGTCTGTCACCCTGATCCAACCGATGGTTTTGGCATAGGTAAAATGGCAGCGAAATATGAAGCGAGCATGCTCTTTGCCACGGCAACATTCTTTAGGCTCTATACACGGAACAAAAAGCTGCATCCACTAATGTTTAGCCATTTACGCATGGTCATTGCAGGGGCAGAGAAGTTACCATTAGAGATACGCGAAGCCTTTAAGGCGAAGTTTGGGCTAGACATCTACGAGGGCTATGGTGCGACAGAAACCACGCCAGTTGCGTCTATAAACATACCAGACGTACTCATGCAAGATTCATGGAAACCACAGATAGGTCATAAGGTAGGTACTGTAGGGCTACCCGTACCAGGAAGCAGTTTCAAGATAGTCGATCCTGAGAGTTTTGAAGAACTAGCCACAGGTGAAGAGGGGATGATACTTATCGGTGGTACACAAATCATGAAAGGCTACATCGGAGACGAGCAAAAAACCGCATCGGTTATCAAAGAACTAGACGGCATACGTTGGTACGTTACAGGTGACAAAGGGCGTTTAGATGAAGATGGTTTCCTCACCATCGTAGACCGATACAGTCGTTTTGCCAAAGTAGCAGGAGAGATGGTGAGTTTGGGGCTTGTAGAGAGTGAAATCGTCAAGGTTTTAGGCGAAAACGACCAGATAGCCATCTCTGCTCTGCCAGATGCAAAAAAGGGCGAGAAGTTGGTCTTACTTTTAGAGGGTGAGATGGAACTAGATACCCTCAAAGAGCAGATAAAAGCCATAGAAATGAATCCGCTTTTTGTGCCTAGTGAGTATTATAAGGTAGAGGAGTTGCCTAAACTTGGTACGGGGAAGGCTGATTTTAAAGGGGCTAAGAAGTTGGCTCTTCTTTTAAGTGAAGGATAAGAGATGAACACCCCAGAATTGTGGATACTCATACTAGGTTTTTGGATCTATGTGTTGCAGAATAAAATCAAACATTTAGAAAAGTTAGTCGAAGGCTTACTCGATAGTGAGAAAGAAACTGTAATCAAACCTGCGGTACATAAAGAAACGCCCGAATACATTGTACCAAAACCTGCCAAAGTTGAGCTGCCAAAAGAGGAAGATACTGAGTATCTCAGTGCAGTCTCTGCGCTTAAAGCAGAACATACGACACCAAAGGCTACCACAAGAGTGGTGCACTCTAAAGAGAAACCTGTACATACAGAGCCGTCTTGGTTGATGGAAATGCTGAGTAATTACTTTACGGGCGGTAACTTGCTCGTACGTATAGGAGGGGTGATACTCTTTTTTGGATTGGCATTTTTACTGAAGTATGCAGCAGAACATAGTATCATCAGTATAGAGATGCGTTTATGGGGCATAGGCTTGGCGGCTATAGTACTCATAGGTATAGGGTGGAGACTTAGGGCTAGAGAAGGTGCCTATGGGCAGATACTTCAAGGGCTTGGCGTGGCGATACTCTACCTTGTCATCTATGGGGCATCTAAGTTTTATGGTTTGATTTCTTTAGAGATGGCGTTTGTGTTGATGCTGGGCGTGGTGGTGTTAGGCTCTATACTTGCTGTCATAGAAGACTCCTTGCCTTTGGCACTGTTTGCGACAGCAGGAGGCTTTTTAGTCCCTATACTCACCTCTAGTGGTGATGGCTCTCACATTATGCTCTTTAGCTACTACGCTTTCTTAAATCTTGGCTTGTTCATTGTGGCGTGGTTTCGTTCTTGGCGTGTGCTGAATGTGGTTGGGTTTCTCTTTACCTTTGTCATCGCTACAGTGTGGGGTGTGTTGCGTTACAAGTCGGGCATATTTGCTACGACAGAACCGTTTTTGATACTCTACTTTTTGATGTATCTGAGTATTTCCATTTTATTCACTATCAAGCATCCTTACGAGCCTAAAAATCTTGTAGATGGTACCTTGGTCTTTGGCTTGCCTGTGGTTGCATTTCCTCTGCAAGTCAATTTGGTATCTATATATGAGTATGGTGAAGCCTATAGTGCAGTGGTGCTAGGTGTGCTTTATGCAGGGCTATGGTTTATACTTAAAAACAAAGAGCGTACTCTACTTTTGGCACAGTCATTTTTGGCGTTGTCGGTGGTATTCTTTACTATAGCCGTACCATACATTTTCGATGCAGATGTCTCTGCGGCACTTTGGTCACTGGAGAGTGCAGGGGTGATTTGGATAGCCTTAAAACAAAACCGTATGTTGACACGTTATTTTGGGGAGCTTTTACTCTTTATCTCTTTGCTTGTCTACCCTGAGTCTGTAGGTATTTATGGCTTAAGTATGGCAGAGTATTTGGGTTACATCGTCATTACCATAGCGACACTGGTTTCTGCCTATCTACTCGATAGTCATCAAAAGAGTTTACCTAGCTTAGACGTTGCTATTGCAAAACTCTTTTTGACTGCTGGGCTTGTGTTATGGTTTGTGTCAACGATTGACATCTTGTCACTTCTCCATCATTTCATTCAAGGGCAAGAGATGCTTTTAGCATTGATAGCAGGTGTAATATTACTCATGTTAGTCACGAGGAAACTAAGATGGAAACTGCTTATCAATGTTTTACAAGCTACCCTCTTGTTAGGTATGGTAATTTTCTTTGTGTCAGCCATAGGGAGACTCTCCTATATTCATCCGTTTGCAGACTTTGGTGCTCTTTTGTATGGGGTGTTGTTTGTCTTGCATTTTGTGCTACTTTATATGTACCAAAAAGAGTGGCAGTGGGCAAGGCATCTGCATATGATAGGGCTTTGGTTTTTTGTAGGGCTTGGGAGTGTAGAGTTGCATTACCATGTGACAGCTATGTATCAAACAAGTAGTGCTTCTCTATTATCGTTTGCTGCACTACCTCTAGCGGTATCGTTAGGACTCTTGGTACCCAAAGCGTACAAAGCTTGGCTAGAACCACAGAGAGAAAACTACCAAATGTTAGGGGCAGGTGGCTTGTTACTTGCACTTGGGCTATGGCAATTTAAAGCTTTCTCGCAGGTACTAGAGGGAAGCTATATACCTTTCTTTAACCTGCTAGACATGATGCAAATAGCTGTTCTTGCGGTGATGGCTTACTGGGGCTATAAAAATAAAAGTGTGTTGTCCGAAGATGGCACAATATTACTCTATGGGGTGTTAGCCATTATGGGCTTCTCGCTCCTCACGGTGATATTCGCAAGAACCGTGCATCAGTCTCAGCATGTTGCCTACACCATCCATGCCTTGTGGAAAAGTAACTACTTCCAAACAGGCTTGTCTTTGTTGTGGTCGGTGTTGGCTATCATCTTTATGGTGCTCTCAAAACGCTACATGCACAGAACACTCTGGATGGCAGGCTTTGGGCTACTCATCGTAGTGGTACTCAAACTCTTCTTTGTAGAGCTTGCACATTCGGGTACGATAGAGCGTATTATCTCATTTATGGTGGTGGGTACCTTGTTACTACTGATAGGCTATTTTGTGCCTATGCCACCAAATAAGGAAGAAGAGAATGTCAGATAAAGTCGTTATTTTTGATGGGGAATGTATGTTGTGCAATAGCGCTTTGAGCCTATTGATAAAGATAGATAGAGATAAGGTACTGAGATATACATCCTTGCAAGGAGAGTATGTGAAGCGTTTGAATCTTCCCAATGGTATGGATAGTATTATATTTTATAATGAGGGACAATTGTATACTAAATCTACAGCCATTTTGAAAATACTTAGTAGTCTCGGAGGAGTGTGGGTTGTCGTGAATGTGTCGTATGTTATTCCTGTGGCTATGAGAGATTATCTTTATGATATTGTTGCCAAGTATCGCTATACGTTTTTTGGCAAAATGGAGTCGTGTCGTATGCCAAAAGAGGAAGAAAAAGCGTTATTCATCCCTTAAACCCAAAATATGCATTAGAAATCATCCATCTTCTGCAAAGCATTAGCACATGGGCATTCACAAAGAATCATCGATTAACCTTTGGGTTAACCTCAAATTCTTTGCAAACACCCATGCACTAAGTCTTTACAGAATTTGAAACGATTCTAATACATAATTTGGGTTAAAACCGTATGATATATTTATAAATATTAAAATGCATTAACTCACCTATAATACCCATAAATACGCGCTATAGTAGAAAAAAGAACAAATGTTCACTATCCTTTTACCATAGCTGTCAGCAACATTTAGATAAAATAAGAGCATTAATTATAACTAAAGGTATATATATGATTTTTATTGATGAAATTGTAGCAACAGAAGTAATGGATTCTAGGGGTAACCCAACAGTCAAGGTCACTGTAAGTCTGAGTGACGGGACAGTAGAAAATGCCATTGTCCCAAGTGGTGCAAGTACAGGTAAGCGTGAAGCATTAGAGCTTCGTGATGGTGGTGACCGCTATATGGGTAAAGGGGTGCTTCAAGCCTGTGAAAATGTAAACGGAGCTATTTGTGATGCACTTGTAGGGCTTAGCCCGTTTAACCAAGCAGAGATTGACCTCACGATGAAAGAGGTAGACGGTACTGAAAATTATGGCAATTTAGGAGCCAATGCAGTCCTTGGCGTTTCTATGGCTGTAGCACGTGCGGCAGCAGCCAGTATGAAGATGCCACTCTATCGTTACCTAGGCGGTGCCAATGCGGTAGTCATGCCTGTACCAATGCTCAACATCATCAATGGCGGAGAACATGCAAACAACTCTGTGGACTTCCAAGAGTATATGGTCATGCCTGTAGGGTTTGATAGATTTTCTGAGGGGCTTAGAGCCTGTGCTGAGGTCTATCATAATCTTAAAAAAATCATCGATGGTATGGGTGAGAGTACAGCCGTAGGTGATGAAGGTGGCTTTGCTCCAAACCTTAGCTCAAACGAAGAGCCACTACAAGTCATCATGAAAGCCATTAATGTGGCAGGATATAAAGCAGGTGAACAGATTGCTATCGCATTGGATGTCGCGGCATCTGAGCTTATCAATGACAAAGGGCTGTATGTACTAAAGTCTGAAAATAGAGAGATTAGCTCTGCTGAGCTTACAGCTTACTATGCGGATATCTGTGAGAAATACCCTATCGTCTCTATCGAAGATGGATTGAGTGAAGATGACTGGGAGGGGTGGAAACACCTGACTGAAGTATTAGGAGATAAAGTGCAACTTGTCGGAGATGACCTTTTTGTCACCAACGTCTCTATCTTAGCAGAAGGGATTGAAAAAGAGATAGCAAATTCTATTCTTATCAAGCCAAACCAAATTGGTACTGTCTCTGAAACCATGCAAACCGTACGCTTAGCACAACGTAATGGATATAACTGTGTGATGAGTCACCGTTCTGGAGAGAGTGAAGATACGTTTATCGCAGACTTTGCTGTGGCACTGAATACTGGGCAAATTAAAACAGGTTCAACTGCTAGAAGTGATAGAATTGCGAAGTACAATAGACTGCTAGAGATTGAAGCAGAGCTTGGGCAGTTTGAATATTTGGGCAACCTACTTTTTAGTAAATAGGGAGCATATATTTTGGGGGCTGTAGAAAAAGTAGGTGCAATTGCTGGGTTTTCTTTTAAAACCTTAGTGGTCACAATGATTGGAATTTTACTTTTTGGTATCTATATAGGTGTACTGATTTTTGGGGAAAATTCACTCACTGTATTGCAGCAACTCAAAGAGAAAAAACAGAACCTGATTCAAGAGAGCGCGAGGCTGAAAAATAAAAATCAGTACCTTCAAAAAAAGTACTTTGAATTAAAACAACTGGAACCCAAAGATGGGTAAGCCAAAAATAGGAGTTTAGAGATGAAAAAATATTTACTTATGACGATATTAGCAGGATTGAGTCTGCAAGCAGAGAATAATCCTTTTGATTTGGAAAAGAATCTGCAAAAAATAGATCAAGATCAAGATGTGTTACTTTCAGCCTTAAAAGAGATGAGTGGCAAACAAGAAACAAAAGGTCAAGTCGAAATAGCCAAAGTCAAAGAGAATGAAGGTGTTGTACCAGAGCAAAAAAGTGCAGCAGTATCACAAGTACAGACGGTACAAGAAGCAAGCAGTACCAAGCATGAGGCAGATGCAAAAGCAGTAGAGATGGCCCAACAGAAAAAAGAAGAACAAGCCAAAATAACAGCAGAAAAAGAGAAAGAAAAAGCAGAAGCAAACAGAATTGCTTTAGAAAAGAAAAATAATGAGATAAGAAAACAAGAGGCGCTTGCACTAAAAGCAAAAGAGGAAAAGAAAAAGCGTGAAGAAGAACGCTTGGAAGTTGAAGCCTACGAAGCACAAAAGATGAAAAAAGAATTACAAAATGAAGCCATTGCGAAAATAGATATTAAGCAAGAAAAGAGAATGCAAAAAAGAGAAGCTGATAGAGCATATATTAAGGCAATAGCTGAGGTTGATGCCGAAAATTAAATTTTTCTTTTTGCCTGTAATATTTTTATCAGAGTCATAGAGATTAGAATTTCAAAAATACTGGCTAAGATAAGTTGATAATAATTGAGTAAATCTAATAATTTAGTATCGTGACCAATAGTTGCAACAGCAACCAAAAGGGTTAGGGGCATAGAGAGGGAAAGCGCTACAAGAAGTGCACCTTTTGTCCCTGCTAAACGTTTGAGTACGATAGCCGCAAATACCCTAGAAAGAATCATGAGTAGGGTAATCAGCAGTGCCCCAGAGACAACACCATCTAAAGAGAGTGCCCTTAAATCAAATGATGCTCCAACATGGATGAAAAAGAGAGGTACTAAAAACCCAAAACCAAGACTTGACATTTTTTCTTCCAGTGCTTTTTCATGGTGAAAAAATGCCGAAATTGCGACCCCTGCAATAAATCCACCCAATGCAAGCTCTAGACCTAAACTCAACATTACAGCAATGAGAATAAAGAAAAGAGACATAGCGAGCCTAATATCCTGATCAGAAGTGTCAAGTTTAGGCATTAGGGTATTTTTAAGTTCAGGAAACCACCAGAAGAGTAGATGCAGTGCCCTATATAGCAAGTAAACCACAAAAATGAATAAAATTAAATACCCTATTTTCCCTAGTAGTTCTACGCCAAAACCAGTTGTACTTGCTGCATCAAATATAGTCAGAGCGGCGATACTCGCGATTTCACCTAAAACACCTACAATCAAGGCTAGTTTAATCCATATCTCTTCTTTTCCATATACTTTTGAAAGTGATGCTAAGAGACCTATAGAGATAAGAGGCATAGAGATAATAACAATTGTATGTAAATCAAAAAGTAGCCCACTGGCGATAGAAAATAGAACCATCAGTAATAAAAAAAGCATAGCTTTTTGAATAAGGGCTTTGGGACTTTTGGTAATTTGTTTTAAATCAACTTCCATACCAGCCAAAAACATAAGATAGAGAAATCCTACTTCAGCAATGAGATAAAAATATTCATTGTGTCCAATAAATCCAAAATAGGCAAAGAGTGAGCCTAATATAATTTCCACAGGTGGGATAGGGATACGAAATACTTTAGAGACAAAAGGGCTCCCCCAAATTAACAAAGAGAGTGTGAGAATCAGTGTAATATTATTATGAATCACAAGTCGTAGCCACCTCATAGCCTAAGTCAAGTAACATCTGTTTATCTTTATCTGGGGCAAGACCAGAGGTAGTGAGATAATTGCCAATGACCATGGCATTGGCACCTGCATCAAACATAGCAGACTCTTGTTGATTAAAGAGCAATTCTCGTCCTCCTGCAACCATAAGAAGTGCATCTTCTCCGAGAAGTGTTCTTGCTTTTTCAATAATTTTTACGGCTTCAGAAAATTCTATATTTCGTGTTTTGATGGGTAAAGCAGGATTTGGATGATAGAAGTTTAGTGGTGTCGATTCTGGTCGTAAGGAGGCTATAGATTTCAATAAAGCATCTCTGTCTTCTTGTCTCTCACCCATACCAAATATACCACCAGAACAAAGTGCCAAACCTACAGACTTGACATTTTCACAAGTCTCATAACGCTCACTCCATGCGTGTGTAGTA
>JALSPX010000047.1 GCA_026985755.1 Sulfurovum sp.
TGATTTGTTGGTCATCTGTTCCTGTCCCTGTAAGGCTGGTAAGGTCAATCGTTTGTGTCCCTCCTGCATCGGTAATGGTGAGGTGGGTGCCATTAAAGTCAGTCGCGGTGATGAGCTCGTTGGTAGCATTACTGTCACTATCTTGAATATTTATCACAGTATCTCCCCCATTTTCAAGGGAAATTTTTATACTTTCATTGGCAACTTCTACTGAAGAAGAAAGAAGTTGATCATCACTACCAACAGCATTCAACATAGATGTAAAGTCTACACTTTTAGATCCTCCATTCTCTATGGTTAATGTCAATATTTTTGAGGTATTGTCTAAACTAAAATTTGTAATACTTTGATTATCAGTATTATCAAGATATGCACTTAAATCTATACTTCCACCATCTTCTAGTGTTACAATATTACTCACTAAATCCAAAGAAATATTTTGATCATCTGTCCCTTGTCCATCTTGTAAAAGAGAAATACTCGCCCATGAAGCTGTACCATCTGCATTACCCACCATCACCGTATTCGCAGCTTCACTACCATCAGTCATACGTATATGACCGTTCACTTCCAATCTCTCATTTGGCGTTGTCGTTCCAATACCAACTTTTCCATCAGATTGTACACGCATCACTTCTGCATTTCCATTGCCATCAATAGTAAAGTTACTATTACTAGGAAGTATTTGCTCTATATCCCCTGCAAATGTTATTTGCATAACCAATGTATTTATCGATAGCACAATTATTAAATTAATTTTATTAGAGAAACTTTTCAAGATTTTCATTTTCACCCCTTCTTAACATATCGGATTATGTTATTTAAAACTCCGAACATTAATATATTATAATGAAAAATTGTCAAAATGAAAAAATGGTGAAGATTAGGAAGTAAATATAAAAACGATTTGAAGTGGCTCCGGCACCAGGATTCGAACCTGGGACCAAATGATTAACAGTCATCTACTCTACCGCTGAGCTATGCCGGAATGTGCCTTGAAAAAGCGAGTGCTTGTTTCGTGGGTGAGATTATAGACAAAAAAATCTTTAATGTCAATGATTTTTTAAGCTTTTTTAAAAAATTCTACACCATTCGTTGAAACACGCTTTATTTTTGCTTTACCTAGTAGGTTTTCTAGCCTATTTTGGCTGTCTTCATCGAAAAGTGCCTCTATGTCTTCTTGCGTTAATGGACGCTTGTCTAAAGTATCCAGTATCTCTTTGTCATTATAACGAGAAGCTTTCATATCTGCTTTTTTACGTGAAGCTATGTAAACAGGCAAGCTACTGTCAAACAGATGACTTATGTTTAATAGTTCTTCATAACCCACAGCTTGCACTGCATACGCTGGTGGTCTGTCTATGCTGCTTATGTCTATACGTGTAGGATTTAACTTGAGTAAAAAGTCATTTATCTTGCCTATCTCTTCTTTGCTGTCATTGAGCGTTTTAACGATGAGTATCTCTATGATGAGTGGGCCATTGTATTTACTTTTAAATGCCAACATCCCTGCTTTGATGTTTTCTACATCTATCCCACCATGAGAACGGTCTAGCTTTTGCAGACATTTTTGTGTCGCACAGTCTAAAGAGAGCTTCACTTCATCGAGCTTGCACAGGGCATCTTGTATTTTGACATCATCTATGTTTGCTGCATTGGTGAGTATGAGGGTTTTTGTATCTCCCTTAAACGTGTTTATCTCATCTATGAGTTCTCCTAGGTATGGATAGAGCGTAGGTTCACCATTTGCAGTAAGCGTGATGAAGTCTATGTCTTTATGTTCTTGGAGTGCTTTTTTGATGGCAGTAGCTATCTCCTCTACTGAGACTACATCTACATAAGCATCCATAGTCGGTGCAGGGGCAAGTTCACAGTACAAGCAGTCAAAATTACATTGTTTCTTACCAGGACTTAGGTCAACGCCTAGTGACTTACCAAAACGGCGTGAGTGTATGGGTCCGAAGATGATGTTGTTCATGTGCTTTCCTTTTTGCAATTCAATGTTTGTATATATCCGTAGGGGGCGATTGCCATCACACCTTCCAACGTTTGTATGGAGAAAAAGATTCTATCGTTATATAAATTGTTGGTGCGATAGCAATCGCCCCCTACAGATGTTTTCATACCAACCCCAATTCTATCGAAATATCTTTGATGAGTTTGGAGAGTGGACGTTTTCCTATCTCTTCATCACTTATGTAGCCACCACTTACTAGGCGTTGTAGGTCTTCTCTGTTTTTAAAGAGTGTTCCTTCGTATTGGGTGAGGATTTCATCCATGTAGCTTTCATTGTAGATGGCTTGTTTTTGTATGAGTTCTAGGACTATCTCTTTGTGGTTTTTATACAGTTCTTCTAGTTCAAAACTTTTTATATTGTTTTTAGCTCTTTTATCTTGTGTATCTAGCTCTATATTAAAGCCTTCTACTTTATGATAAAAAGTACTATCTTCAATATGCAGATGAAACTTAGCTACTTTATCAAAGCTTTCACTATAAGGGTTTAGGTGTGTAGTATCTGAAAACGTTTCACTGCCTTTAAGTGTAGCATTACAGGTATGACATGAGGGGATAAGATTATAAAAAGACAAAGAGAGCACAGGGTATGTAGCCTTGTCGTAAAAGTGGTCAAACTCTGGACGTGTTAGCTTTTTTCCGTTTTGGGTTATGACGGTATAGGTAGGATTTATATTACAGTAAGGGCAGACATTTACCTGTAGTTTCTCTGCTAAATCATAAGCGTCATACTCTTCTTTTTTACTTGTAAAGTTATTGTATTTGTTTTTAAATTTATCGTTGTGTTTTTCATATTTTGTGGCTATATCCAAAAGTCTATCAGGCTGAGCAAATAGTATCTCATGTAGTTCATTATCAGGTATATCTATCTTATCTTTTAAAGCCTCATAATGCTCATGTGCAAACTTTGCTAACTGTTCATGTTGAATTTGTATCATTTTTCCAACTCGTCAAGTCTTTTTTGCATTGCTTCCATACTGCTCTTAATAGCATCTATCTCATCTATCTTTTTCAGCCTCTTACTATCCAGCATACGTTGCAACTGATTTTTAACAATAGGCTCCCCGATAATAGAGATAATCTGCTCACAATACTTCAACTCTTCATCACTTAGATGCTCTTGGTTTAGTAGTGTGATAGCTTTGTCTATCTTCCCCTTAGCAAACTCCCCCATAAGCCCTTCTTCCATAAAAAAGCTATCGCTAAGCAGGGTGTGGATGTTTGCTCCGAAGGTTTGTTTTTTCTCTTTGAGTCCGTCTACTACTCTACACTTACCCTCTTCGTCTTTGTCTAAGAAGATGATGTTTTGTTTTGGGATGTCGGATAGGAGGAATGGGGAGTGGGAGGTTAAGATGAGATGAATACCTTTTTTTGTATTTAAAAATGTAGACATAAATTCATTTAAATATTTCCTTTGCCATTCGGGATGTAAAGAAAGGTCTGGCTCATCAATTAAAAATAATATATCTTTGTTGTTTTTTACAATATTATCCATAAGAATAAATTGTGCATAAATAGATTTTTCACCATGACTTAAATCTGAAAATTTTCTTCCTTTAATATCTTCAAAATCAAAAACTAAAAATTTATTATACTTGCGTATCAACTCTTTATTTTCTTCCGACATCTTATCAATCTCATAGTTTATATTGCTAGTTAACTGGTTATACTCATCTAGATTATATTTATTATCATCTGAACAGTAGTTATCGTAATAATTTTGAATTATTTCTTCATCATTATTAGAGTTATATTCTTGAAAAAAATCATCGCATAAATCATCTTCAACAATAATTGAAATCATATATGCTTGCAATGAATTATTAGGTCTCAAATCTAATAGATTATGATAATTAGAACCTTGTTCTTCCGAAGTCGCAACAAGGTCTGGCTGAATTTGATGTATTAAACCATCTTTATACTCTTCATCATCATAAAGAAATATGATTTTAGGGTAAAGCATAAAGGTAGTTAATTGAAAGGTAAAATTATTTTTTGAATTTTTAATTGCTAAATTTGAAATTCTCTTTGTGTCCTCAACATATCCGTCTTCTGCTATCAAATCATAAAAATAAAAATTTGAAATGCTAACTTTATCTTCAATATCACTTTCATGTTCCAAATACTTCTCTTGTTCTACATAGCAGATATCATAGCTAGAATTTATATTTTTTATTGAACTCATGATACTAATTTTATCGTTACTTTTTAGACACAATATAAATTTAGCATTCTCTTCCTGATGATGAAAATAATTAATTTTTTTTAAAGCCATTATGATACTACTCTTCCCACTCCCATTCTTCCCAACAATAGCCGTCACATTGATATTGTCACCAAAGAAGTTTTCTATGTAGTCATCATTGTCATCTATGGTGAGATCATTGGTATCAGGGTCATAGTTGCAGTTAAATTTAGGAGAAAAATTAAACCCCTGATTGTGGATGTTTTTATACTTTTCTACCCATAGATATACCAGTTCCATTACGCCTCTTTTAGTGCAGATGCAAAATCAGAAAACTTTTCCATCATAGCTTCATATTCTGACCAAGACTTCACAGCATCCATATCAAAAACATTTTCCTCTGCTACCCAGATTGCTTGTTGTAGTGACTGTTTATCATCCCAATGATAATAGGCAGAGAGTCTGTCTTTAATGCAATCTGTCGGGGTCAGAAGTTTTAATGTGCCTGTTTGTGTTTGGCGTTGTGCTATGTTAGTTACAGGAGCATCCCT
>JALSPX010000048.1 GCA_026985755.1 Sulfurovum sp.
TCAATATTCCTTTCATCTCTCCACGTATGGAAGCCTCAGCTCTGTCTTACAATAAACTATATACCAAATTTTTGGCAGAGAGTTTAGGGGTTAAAACAGTAGCCTATGAATATCTCTCTAAACATGATGAGAGAAAAATATCTATGGACTACCCTGTTATCGTTAAACCTACACGCTTAGGTTCTAGTATTGGTGTGAGTATCGTCAAAGAAGCATCAGAACTTGACTATGCACTTGATGTGGCTTTCGAGTTTGATAACGATGTCATTGTAGAGCCTTTTATCGAAGGTGTCAAAGAGTATAACCAAGCAGGATGCTTTACTTCTGAGTGGGAACTCTCTATTGTAGAAGAGCCACATAAAGAAGAATTTTTAGACTTTGAAAAAAAGTATATGGACTTTTCACGTGACTCACAAGTGTTAGCAGCAGATATTGATGAAACAATGCAAGTAAAGATACAAGAGAGTTTTAAAAAAATCTATGATCCACTCTTTTTAGGAAGCATCATCCGTTGTGACTTTTTTGTCGTTGATGGTGAAGTACTCTTAAATGAAATTAACCCAATACCAGGCTCCATGGCAAATTATCTTTTCGATGATTTTGAGGGGATGGTAGAAAGGCTCTTTAAGAACCTACCAAAAGAGCAAAAAATCTCCGTGGATTATCAATATATTCACTCTATCCAAAGTGCAAAAGGAAAAGCGTAGGCTTTTTCTTGGTATAACGAAAACATATTCCTTTAACACAAAATAGGATAAAAACTCCTAATTTATTCATCAATTATTGACAACTTTTCCATAAATTTATGTATCTTTTTGATATAAAAAGCATGATTAGATAAAAAAATTGAATAATACTTGATATATATTAAGTAGTTGATAGATAAAAAGTATTATAATGGTAACCAAATGTTGATGATTCAACATAAAATTTTATCAAGGGGGTATTGCAACATGCAGTCAAACGCAGCATTGGAATACGATTATACAGTTGCAAAATTGTTTACATATACAACAATTTTGTTCGGATTTGTAGGTATGCTAATAGGTACGCTAATCGCGTCACAATTGGCATTTCCTGAATTAAACTACTTATTTGGAGAGTATGGTACTTTTTCTAGATTGAGACCACTACATACCAATATAGTTATTTTTGGATTTACAATAAGTGGTGTTTTTGCTACTTTCTATTATTTTGGACAGAGGGTACTTAAAGTATCTATGGCAGAGTCAAAATTTGTCATGTTTATTGGTAAGTTGCACTTTGCACTTTATGTACTACTCGCAGTGGGTATGGTTATCTCTTTATTTCTTGGTATGAGTTCAAGTAAAGAGTATGCACAAATGGAGTGGCCACTTGATATACTTACGGTTGTAGTATGGGTATTATGGGGTGTAGCAATGTTTGGTCTTATCGGGATGAGACGTGAAAAAGCACTCTATATATCATTATGGTACTATATTGCATGTTTCTTGGGTGTAGCAATGTTATACCTTTTCAACAATATGGAAATCCCTACATACTTTGCCACAGAAGGTTTAGGTAGTATTATGCACTCTGTCTCTATGTACTCAGGTACAAATGATGCATTGGTACAATGGTGGTGGGGACATAATGCGGTTGCATTTGTCTTTACTGTACCTATTGTTGGAATGATTTACTACTTCCTTCCAAAAGAGTCAGGTCAGGCGATTTACTCCTATAAATTGTCTCTTCTTTCTTTCTGGGGATTAATGTTTGTTTACCTTTGGGCTGGTTCACACCACCTTCTATGGTCTACAGTACCAGACTGGATGCAGACTATGGGATCAGTATTCTCAATAGTACTTATTTTGCCATCATGGGGATCTGCTATTAACATGCTTCTTACTATGAAGGGTGAGTGGAACCAGTTGACTGATAATCCATTGATTAAATTTATGGTACTTGCATCTACATTCTATATGTTATCTACACTTGAAGGTCCTATCCAAGCGATTAAATCAGTCAATGCGATTGCACACTTTACAGACTGGATTCCAGGACACGTACATGATGGCGTGTTAGGTTGGGTTTCATTTATGATTATGGCAGGACTCTTCCATATGGCTCCGCGTATGTTTAAGAGAGAAATTTACTCTAAAAAGCTGATGGAAGCACAATTCTGGCTTCAAACAACGGCAGTTGTGCTCTATTTTACATCTATGTGGATTGCAGGTATTACGCAAGGTATGATGTGGAGAGCTGTGGATGAATATGGTAACCTTATGTATTCATTTATTGATACAGTGACTGTACTTCACCCTTATTATGCGATTAGAGCGCTTGCAGGCGTATTATTCTTGACAGGTTTTGTGATGTTCGCTTACAATATGATAAAAACGATGATTTCTTCTAGAGAGCTTACAGAAGAACCACAGTTTAAATCACCTATGGCTTAAGGGAGATAGCATGTTTCATTGGTTAGAAAAAAATCCATTCTTCTTTGCAGTAGGAGTATTTTTGGTTATTTCATTTGCAGGTCTCATCGAGATTTTGCCAAACTTTGCAGAGGCTTCCCGTCCAGTTGTAGGGCTTAAACCTTATACTGTACTTGAACTTGCAGGTAGAGAAGTTTACAAAAAGGACAACTGTATTGCTTGTCACTCACAGCTTATTCGTCCATTTAAGGCAGAAACAGATAGATATGGTCAATATTCACTCTCTGGTGAATATGCCTATGATAGACCATTTTTATGGGGCTCTAAACGAACAGGTCCAGATCTTCACCGCGTAGGTAACTATCGTACGACAGACTGGCATGAAAACCATATGTGGGATCCACCATCTGTAGTACCTGGTTCTATTATGCCAGCGTATAAACATATGTTTACAAATGTAGCAGATATAGAGACAGCATATGCTGAAGCTGTTACGGTTAAAAATGTATTCCATACACCCTATGGAGATGAGTTTAAAGGAACAAGAGCAGCATGGGAGGCACATAAACCTAAAGTACTGGCAGATGCTAAAAAAATTGCAGCTGATATGAAAAATAAAGATGTAAAAGAGGCTGTAGAAGCTGGTAAAGTACCAGAAATTGTAGCACTCATAGCATATTTAAATAGATTAAAATAGGTAATATAAAAATGGACTATAGAGCACTTCAAGGATATGGTAGCTTTTTTATGAGTCTGTTTTTGGTTGTGATGCTGTATGGGTATATTGTTTATCTATACAGGTCAGAAAAAAAGGGTGAGCGTGATTTTGAAAAATATGGGAATATTGCACTTGATGATGAAATTACAAGTACGCCTGTAGAAGATAAATCTGCATCAGAAAGATTAGAGGAGGAAGATAAATGAATGGATTAATTGCCAAGGCATTAGGATTTGCAGCAATATTAATCGTAGCAACTATCGTGGTTGTAAAAAAGATGAATATTGATTTGAGTGATCCAATAAATATAATTACAGTGATAGGTGCTATTGTTATTGCAGGGCTTACTGCAGGTGTTTCAGCTAAATATATTAGCCAAATGAAATCAGATACAGCCAGTGGTGAACTTGCGGATGAAAACTGGGATGGTATTGGTGAATATAAAAATGAACTGCCATCAGGTTGGGCATATTCATATTTAGGTACGATGATTTGGGCATTATGGTATTGGACTTTGGGTTATCCTGTGAATAGCTTTTCCCAGATAGGTCAATGGAATGAAGAAGTCAAAGCATACAATAAAAAATTTGAATCTATACATAAAAATGCAGATAAAGCAACACTTACCGCTATGGGAGAATCTATCTTCTTGGTACAGTGTGCACCATGTCATGGTAATACAGGTGATGGGCTCTCTGGTAAAGCACAAGATTTTACTGCAGGTAGGCTCTCCAAAGAGCAAGTACTGTATGTGATTAAAAATGGTTCAAATCAGCTTGGTTATCAAATGGGTGCAATGCCGCCTATGATGGCACAAGGAAAAGATGCGGAAGATATAGCAACATATATTGCAAATGGTATGAAGGGTGAGCAACCAGCAGCATTTGCAGCTTGTGCTTCTTGTCATGGTCCAGATGGTACAGGTATGAACGGTATGGCACCAAATCTTAAAATAAATGATGATACACTTGTAGAGCATGTGATTAAACATGGTAAAAAAGGTATCATTGGCAGAATGCCAGCATTTAATGATAGAATGACACCTGTACAGATAAAAGCACTAGCTACTTATATCAGAACACTCAGAGGAGAATAATATGGCAGCTACAGAAAATACAAAAAGAAATGTTTTTGGTCTTCATGGTGTAACAGGTATGCTTATTGCTACGACGTTATTGTTAAGTGTTTTGGTCTTTTTGATTACATGGAGTATTCGTGTACAACAGGGGAGTTCTAGTAACTTTTATGATCCAACACCAATTACTAGTAACTTAGATAACGTAAAAGCACAAAGTAAGAAAAATATTGATTTTGCATTTAAAGATGCAAAATAATCTATAAAAGGATAAATAATGATTACAATAATGGATAAAGTACTTGGTTGGGGCATGGTAATTACAGCTGCATACACAGCATATGCTGTGCTTACTGCCAATCACTTGTACATAGGATAATACATGACTAAAGTGAAAGCGAGGTTCGCCTTGCTTGCTTTGCTTCTCCCTTTCTTACTTCACGCAACCTATATTTTAAAAAATGATTTACTAAAACCCTATACCAGTAACCTTATTGAAAAAATGGGTAATGAATTGTTTGAAAAAACAGGGATAAGTGAATATGTTGTCGCA
>JALSPX010000049.1 GCA_026985755.1 Sulfurovum sp.
TGTACGTTTCTCTGGTGCAAACTACTACAGACTAGAGCGTCACCGTAAACGTGGTATGCAATGGCCTATCTATTTAGAAGACACACCTGTGCTACACCTACTGGATTTCCGTACAGATGATGGGCTGGGTAAATACGTCTATAAGCAATACAAGCCTCGTGGTCAAGTACAAGAGATACTAGATGGTACATTCTACAAAGAGAGCTATGAGGGCTACTACCTTACCACAGGACGTACCCTAGCACACTACAACAACGCAGCACAGACCAAACAAACAGACAAGCTATTGCGTAAATATGATGAAGACCTATTGTTAGCACCACTAGAAGACGAACAGAAATTGGGCAATAAAGTTATCTTGAAGTCACAATATGGAGAGAGTGAAGCACTCACTGTGAAGTACACAAAAAAGGTCAAATCGCGCACACTCTTTTGTACCTTCCACCATGCTATGTCACGTATCAATGCGGTATTTGGAGATGAAGCAGATGAGCTCATCTACACCGCACGATTTAAATCTATCAAAGTTGATATTATCCCTGTGGGGGATGAGGTGGCTTGTGGTTAGTTTGGGGTAGGCTTAGTTTGTGTTTTAATAGAGTGTGACCCATCTATAGTATTATTTTGGAAATACTATAAAATTGGTTTTTATTTTTTGGATGTACAAGACCCATCATCACAATAGCGCTTTTTTAGTACAAACGTATACACCAAGTCTTTCACAAAAAGCATCAAACAAAAAACCCATAAAACATTCATAATCACATTCTCTTTATACGCAAGTCCATAGCGAAGCAGTGGCCACCCAAAGAGGATGATGTACTTCATATAGTAGAAAAAGAGTATGCCTACACCGTAGATTTCTTTTAAAAACTTAGGCATTAAAGTTCGGGGTACCGTCTGGCATGTGTGTAGCATTTTCTTTTTGTGCTTCAAGTTCTGCTTCGTAAGCATTCATCTGCATACGTACTTCATTGATTTGTTCGGGAGTCACATTGTCATCACTTGACCATATCACTTCTATCTCATCACCATACTCTCGCCCTATCTCTTCTATTTTGTCTGCGTATTCATAAACATCCATACAGATAACCGCTTCACTATCTTGCATCGTATCTGATAGTTCGATATACCACCTACCTAGAGGGCTTGTCTTGATTACTGATTCAATGACACCTGCCATACTCTCCTCCTAAAATCCAAAATCTTTTTTCTTTAAATCACCATTATAGACGATGTCACGTGCCTCTATGGTATCATCATTTAGCATCGTTGGTACGGGATCTTGCGCATTGAGGATTTTAATCTCCTCATCAAGGCTATCTTCTTGGTACGTCATCATCATATCTGCTGCCATGACTAGAGGCATCTCTTGTATTTTAACAAGTTTCTCTATCTCTTCACCTACATCTTTACCCTCAATGGTAATGATGATTTTTCCTTTGGCTTTATCATGGAGATGATACTCACAAATTTCTGAGTTTTTAAACGTTTCTACTAGGGCATCTATATTGGTTTGTAATGCTTGTACTACGATACTTGATACATTCATAAGGTCTATCCTTTATTTTGTTTGCAAATCCCATATCATAATGGTGCTATCATCACTGCCTGAAAAGAGTCTATGCTCATCTTGAAAGAGTATCACATTGAGTGTACTTTTTTGTCCTTTGAGTAAAGCTATTTTTGCTTTGCTTATACGATTATAAATAGAGATATTGTTCTTTTCATCCATACTAAAAGCTACGTTTTTTGCACTAGGGCTTAGTGCTGTACTATAGATAAGAAAAGAGCCTTTGATATAATCACCCTTTCCATTTTTAGCATCATACAATGCACCTCTTTGGTCTTGCCCTGCTCCTGATATCATACCATGTTTAAAATCAACCCTGTAGACATTGTCAACATTTTGCCCTTTGAGTACCTTGAGGATGTTACCGCTTTGTACATCTACGACACTGAGTACACCGCTTTCACAAGAGAAAACCACCTGACTTTTATCTTCGCTGAGTGCAAAATCAGAAAATTTAGATTCACTCAACTGTACACGGTAAAGCTCTTTTTTATGCACTATATCCAGCAATGCCACTTCATTGCTTAAATACCCGAGTAAGATATGTTTATCATCTATAAAACGTGCTTTAATGATAGCTTTTTTATCCTCTGCTGACAAGATTTGCTTTAATGTTTTATCATAAACAAAAAGATTTGAGTACCCTCCTTTTCCACTATCACTAAGCAGCAGATATTTACCATGTAGTAGATCTGCACTTAAAACTCTAGCTGGGAGTAAATCTCCCATAAAATCTTTGATATTAGGAATAGCAATCTCTTTTAGCTTTTGCTTTGTGCTTGCATCATAAATCTCTATATGCCCCATATCTGTTGCCACAACCAGCCTATCCTCCACCAATACCATATCTTTTACTGTCCCATTAACCTCTATGGTTCCTGTAGGCATCAATGTTTCTACCGCATACACATACACGCTCATAAGTAAGGAGAATATTATATATTTCAAACCAATGCCTCTACTAAGTCAAGTACGACTGTGGTCACTTCATTTTTATTCAAATGACTCTTCACTCCATACAAATCTTTTTCACTGGCTAAAAAATGTGTAAAAGCATCTTTATCATGTAGTTTTAGCATAAACTCCTCCATCTTTTTTGCTCCCAAAGCATTTTGAATAGGCTCTGCGATATAAATCACATAGTTGTAATCTTCATAGTCAAATTCATACTCTTCAGAATCAAAATCCTCCTCATTTTCATCCACATTCAAAAGATGTCGTAGATCCAATGATTTGTCTTCAAACTTCTCAAAAAGTTTTGGGTATTTTTCTTTTAACATCACTCTTTTACCTCCAATTTTGATTCAATTTTATACCGTAGGGGCAATCCCTTGTGGTTGCCCTTGTGGTTGCCCGTGTGTCTGCCCTTGTAATTCCATTACCCTAAAATCTATCGCCTGTGTAGGACAGCGAGAGATACAAAATCCACAGGCTGTACATTTCTCATCATCAATCACAGGATTAAACATCCCATTAAAAAGTATCGCATCATCAATACATGGTTCTTTGCACGAGTGGCATATGACCCCATGATGTGCCACACAGGCATCAAGTGAAATCTTAAATACAGCATTGAGCCTCGTAGCACTCTCTGTGTTTGCTAAAGACAAAACACCTGCTTCACAAACTTCTGCACAGGCATCACACAAAGTACATCCATTTTTAGAAAAATCTAAAATAGGTGTACCATCCTTAGTAATAAAAATAATCTTTTCATCACAAGAAGCAACACAAGCTTTACTCTCACAGCTTGGACACTCACTCTGAAAAAGAGACTCAGTGCTGCCATAAGGTGGACGAAGCAAAGAAGAGGTCATCTCCTCTTCACTCTTCACTAATGGCTTTGCAAAAGATTTAAAAAAATCTCGTCTATTTGTCACTACTCCACCCCTTCATTCATCGCATCAGATAAATTAGAATGTGATTTCAAGGTATCATTAAGCCCATCTGCTTGAAAGGTATTACCTACTGCTGTATCTATTTTGGCTTGTGGTGCATGACATTGAGAACAGTTAAATCTACCTTGATAGAGATGGTCAAGTTTTTTAGGTTTCGCTATTTTAATATCACCCACATTACCTAGCTCATCTCCTTTTTGAATTCCCACTTTTTTACCCTCTTTGACCAACTCTCCATCTTTTAGTTCAGTGGTTGGTCTATAGTTAGTAAAGTGAGAAACTGGAATAGGTGTGGCACCCATCGCTTTTGCTGACTCCGGCATATGACATCCAAGACATTGATTATTGTTCTGTGTAATTGGAAGTAAGCCCTCAACAGAGTGTGGAATCATCGGTGGAGCATTGACATAGGCTCTCTCAAATTTGGTAGAACTCCCTGGTGCGGGTCTATCAAAATCAGCTGCATTTGGTTTAACTGTCTCTTCTGTATAAAGATCTGCCTTTCTCAATCCCAAAGTAGACTCACTCACCTCTTTTTTATTTCCAAGATCCTCTTTGTTTAATCTCTCGGGAATACAGACATCTTTGTTGATATCAATCACAGCTGCTTGTGCTACTGCTGCAGCAGCGGCATGTTCTGTTGCCTTATCGGTTGTTACACCAATACCTCCTTTAATAGAAGCGGCGATAGATTTCATATCATCCTCAGAAAGATTTGCAACTTGCCCTGTCATGAGACTTTTCATATCTCCACCATAAGAGCCATCTTTATACCCTTTAAGTGCCATAAAAATATCAGCCTCACTCATATTTTTAACCACTTTTGATTTACCCATAGCCACTTTTTCAAAATATTGTCCATGACATCCTGCACAGGCAGCTGTACTGACTGCATAGGCACTCGAACTTGCTAGTAGTGTACCTAATGCTACTATTTTTACAACTTTCTTCATCTTCTTCTCCTTTAATATATTTTGCATTTGTAAGTGGAGACTTTAGTCCCACCTACCAACTCTTTTATTTTGAAGTGTGACTAAAGTCTCCACTTCTTGTCTCTTGCTTCATAAAACTTCTCACACCAAACTCCAGTGCATTATCATTGCACACATCTATACACCTACCACAGTTGGTACAGTCTCCATCAGTTACTGCTATACTTGACTTGTTTATCATATGTAAGACTTGATTTTCAGGACAAACTACTTTACATTCCATACAATTGGTACAGTTTTCATGAGTATGCTTGACTCTAATAAGGCTTTTACTTCCTATAACTGAGTAGGCTGCACCCAAGGGGCATAGGTGTCCACACCATCCATTTTTGACCCCAAAAAGATCAAAAAGAAATATCGCGATAATCACTGCAATACCTGCACCAAATCCAAAGACAATACCTCTTTGCATAATCGTAATAGGACTAAGCACCTCAAAAGCAGCCACACCGACTACTGCAGATACTACTATACCAAGCACCATAATCCAGTACCGTGTTCTACGTTTTAAAAAACGGTAGTTAACCTCTTCTTTATCAAGTTTCAGTTTTCGTCGAAGCCAGTTGGCTAAATCTGTGACCATATTGATAGGACAAACCCAAGAACAAAACGCTCTTCCGCCAACAATCATATAAAAAACAGTAATCAGCAATGCACCCAAAAGTACATCTGCCCCCAATACAAATCCAGAGGCCAATACCTGCACCGTCGTATAGGGATCAGCCAAAGGGATAAAGCCAAATAAACGTGATGCACCAAAAGTACCCTCAAGTATATGCCAACCATAGGCATTGGCACCAAAATAGAGTACTAGCAGTGTCATTTGTGTTACCCTTCTAAGAAGTAGATACTTCATATTTGACATTAGTATTCTACCTCCATATTTAAGTACTCAGAAGCATCTTGTTTGCTTCTTTCATTTTTTGTGTGTATCTCATTTGCATTTTGGACACGCTGTTGATCTTTTTTGTCCCAACCTTTCACGTAGTGATCTCCTGCTACACCTGTAGCCTGTTCTATGGGCAACACAAATATCGCTGGTTTTTCTGTCACACATGCCTGCTCACACAAGCCACACCCTGTACAGATATCCGAATGAACTACAGGCAACAAAAATGCATGTTTTCCTGTACGTTCATTTTTTTGATACTCTAAAGTAATCGCCTCATCCATAATAGGACAAGCCCTGTAACAAGCATCACACTGTATGCCCCAAAAGGCTATACATGACTCTTTATGCACCACAGCTAAGCCCATTTTTGCTTTGTTAATATCAAGTTCCTTTTTCTCATTAAGAATACTTGGCATATCCAATGCACCTGATGGACAAACAGGGACGCAAGGTACATCATCACACATATAACACGGCACATCTGTAGGGACAAAGAAGGGCGTGCCAATCATTCTATGATCCCCTCCTTTTGCCATCTGTAGAGTACCTTTACGTTGTGAACCGTCTCTGTTTTGATTGCTCTCTCTATTGACACATGCTTCTGCACAAAGCCCACACTTGATACATGCTTTTAAAAAATCATCTTCTGGTAGTGCAGCAGGAGGTCTAAGTACTAAAGGAGAGGCTTTCACTTCATCACTATAACCACTCCACAACAAACCACCAAGCGCTGTAAGCCCTACACTTTGAAATGTAGTCGCCATAAACTTTCGTCTGTTGTTAGATGTAGCCATCTCTTATGCCTTCTTAATGCTTACAGCACATTTTTTATAATCTGTCTGTTTGGACATAGGACAAGTGGCATCGAGGCAGACTTTATTGATAAATACTTTTTCATCAAACCAAGGTACAAATACCAAGCCTTGTGGTGGTCTGTTTCGTCCTCTTGTCTCAATTCTAGCTTTGACTTTGCCACGACGTGATTCAACCCATGCAAGCTCACCACGCTTAAGACCTTTTGCCTTAGCATCTGTAGGGTGCATATAACAAAGTGCTTCAGGAACCGCACGGAATAGTTCAGGTACTCTCATGGTCATCGTACCACTGTGCCAATGTTCAAGAACCCTACCTGTACATAACCACGTATCATATTTTTCATCTGGCATTTCTGGTGGATCCATATACGGTCGAGCAAAGATTTTAGCCTTATTCTTCAGTGCTTTTTTACCTTTTGATTTATCTGGACCCAGTAAGTTACCTTGTAGAAGATTTTTAGCCAATGGACCATAAAATGCATGTGTAGACTTACTTCCTGATTCTTTGGCTGCTTTGGCTGCATAAGGGTCATATTTGACATTGAATCTCCACTGTGTCTCTTTGCCATCAACCACTGGCCATTTAAGTCCACGTACCTTATGGTATACCTCAAATGGTGCAAGGTCATGACCATGACCACGTCCAAATGATGCATACTCCTCAAAGAGATACTCATGAATCATAAATCCATACCCCTCAAAGACTTTACCATCGCTCCCTTTTACTTTTCTACTGTCTCCTAATACTTCAGAGTTATCAAAGCCTTTTTGAGGGAATTTGTCTGTGGCTACTTTATACGATTTTGCTTTCTCATTGGCAAACAAAATCTCATACATCGTTGTATCCTCTTTGTATCCCATTTTCAGTGCATCAGCGATCACATTTGGAAGTTTTTTAGGTGTTCCATCTTTATTTTTACCTCGCAATGGTTGCTCACCCCAAAGGTCTTTGACTGTAAATCTTTTAGAAAATTCCACCCACTGCCATGTATCACTCATCGCATCACCCACAGGAAGGACTTGCTGTCTCCAGTGTTGTGTACGACGCTCTGCATTTCCATACGCACCCCATTTTTCATAAATCATCGCCGAAGGCAATACAAGGTCAGAAACTTTGGCTGAAATACCAGGGTATCCGTCAGAAGTCACGATAAAATTATCCATTTCTCTTGCCGCTTTAATCCAGTGGGTAGCCGATGCAGAATCTTGATAAGCATTACATACATTCACCCATGCAAACTTCACAACGCCATCTTCTATATCTCTATGAATTTTCATGATGTGTTGATTGCCTACTGGATTTAATGTACCTGCAGGAAGCCCCCATACTTTTTCAACTTTAGCTCTGTGTTTTGGGTTTTTCACCATCATATCTGCGGGGAGTCTATGACAGAACGTACCTACTTCTCTAGCAGTACCACAAGCAGAAGGTTGACCTGTAAGTGAAAATGCTCCATTGCCTGGAAGTGCTTGTTTATTAAGCATAAAATGCACGTTGTAAGAGAGTGTATTTACCCATGTTCCACGTGTATGCTGGTTCATACCCATCGTCCAGAAGCTTACTACTTTTCTACCCTTTTCTATATAGAGATCAGCCAGTGCCTGAAGTTTTTTCTTGAAATCCTCAATAGACTCATTTGGATCACCTTTGGCAATTTTGGCTACATAATCAAGAGTATAGGGCTCTAAAGATTTTTTATACTCTTCAAAAGAGATATGCCAGTGCTTTAGTGTACCCGCAGTGTTCTGCATTGTATCACCCTCTTTATACCCAAATGGTTCAAGTGCAGGTGCCTCTTTTGCTGAAACTTTTTTACGCATCTCTTTTTTGATGGTTTCCATCTCTAAATCACTGTATTTCCCCTCTTTGAGTGACTTCTCTCCTGCTCTTCTCATGCCATAACCGATATTGGCAGGTCCTGCCGTAAAGACAAGGTTTTCATTGACAAAATCCCAATCTATAATCTCTTCACTCCCTCCACCTTTTTTATCTCTAAAGACAATTTCATGTGCAATATAATTCCATAAAGCAAGGTCAGTATTTGGAGAAAAGATAATATTAATATCACCAATGTCACAGGTTCTATGTGTGTAGGTTTGGATATTGACAATCTTCACTTTATCTGGATTAGAGAGTTTTCTATCAGAGACTCTTGACCAAAGAATTGGGTGCATCTCTGCCATGTTTGAACCCCAAGTCACAATGGTATCGGTAATCTCAATATCATCATAACAGCCACTTGGTTCATCTATCCCAAACGTTTGATAAAATCCTACAACCGCAGATGCCATACAGTGACGGGCATTGGGGTCAATAGCATTAGAGCGGAATCCACCCTTCATCATCTTTTGTGCAGCGTACCCTTCCATAACAGTATATTGTCCAGAGGCAAATACTGCTACACCCTCTGGGCCAGAGGCTTTGAGTGCCTTTTTGGCATGTTTTTCCATCTCATCAAAGGCTCTTTGCCATGAGACAGGTTTAAATTTACCTTTTTTATCGAACTCACCTTTGTCATTCATACGAAGCAGTGGTGTTTTGAGTCTATCGGCTCCATACATAATCTTGGCATTAAAGTATCCTTTAATACAGTTAAGTCCTCTATTTACTGGTGCTGCTGGATCACCTTTTACCGCAACAATCTTACCACCTTTGGTCGCGAGCATAATCCCACATCCAGTACCACAGAAACGACAAGCCGCCTTATCCCATCTCCAATCAGATTCAGCGGTTGTTGCTGCCGCTTTTAAATCTTTGGGTACCGAAATACCTACTGCACTTGCCGCTGCTACTACTGCTGAGTTTTTTAAAAAATCACGTCTTTTTAATGACATTGTTCCTCCTTTAAAATAGTTTTACTACCTATTTTATCTTTTGAGAGAAACATATCTATTGATGCATATCAATAATATTTAAACCCAAATTATGCAATAGCATTGCCAAAATTAGCGATAGTGCTTGTACTGTGGGCGTTTGCAAAGAATTTGAGGTTAACCCAAAGGTTAATCGATGATTATTTGTAAATGCCCACGGTGCAATGACTTTTGTTAGTTTGGTGATTTCTATTGCATAATTTGGGTTAAAATATAAATCAATATTACTAAATAATATTGGGCAACTATATACTATCCACCCAAAGCTTTCTTCACATTCTCATCAGCCATAGAGATATTCCACGCAGGTTCCCATACCACTTCCACTTCTACAGAGCCAACGCCATCTAATTTTTCTACGGCTTCTTGTACCCACTGCTTTATCATCTGATGCAAAGGACACCCTTGTGTAGAAAGCGTCATTATCACATGTACATTACATGCTTCATCTATAATGGCATCATAGATAAGTCCCATCTCTACTAGGTTAAACCCTACTTCTGGGTCAATCACTGTAGATATCGCATCAAATGTTGTCTCTTTTGTTATATTACACATATTTTATTTTCCTTTTATTATACTCTTGCTCCTCCTGTCCTCAGGTGGAGCATATATTATTCTCCATACGCCAACATCTTTTTCATGATTATATAAAGAAAAAGAGCTCCCGCAAACAAAAAACTCGCCCCTGCTTTAAACACTATATCGCTCTCAAAGAGTAGCCCTACACCTCCTAAAATCACTCCTGCTACGCTAAACCCAAACATCATAGATGCACCCTCTTTAGAGTACATTTCATGCAGCATGGGTACCTTTTCTTTACCTACCAAGGGTGCAAAGCGTTCAAACCAGACTAAAAATGGAACGATTTTATACAGGTGTCCTGTAATGAATGAAGAGATAAACCCTAAGAGTAAGAACCATACAGAAGCATGAAGTATACTTTCACTATTTATCACAAAATAAAGTAGTCCTAAAGCTATAGCGAGTATGAGTGAAACGAAAGCAAAGATGATAGACTTAGCCCAAACATCCAACTCTTTTCTCACGGTAAGTTTTGCGATAATATACATTTGCCACATATAAAAAAATATGCCTAAAGTGTTCACAGCATACCCGAACATCATGAGCCATTCTTGTGATATAAGTGCAGCCATAAAGACAATACCTACCCCTGTGATAACCAGCCTAAATGCTATATGAATCGCTTTTTCATCAAAGCCGTGGGCTAGGGAAAACATAGGTATAAGAATGAGTGAAAGCCCCATAATGGTCAACACTACATACCCACCAAGTACCGCATAGACATGGGCTTTAAGCATCAAAGAGACATTAATCCCCAAATCACCACTTAAGCCCAAGGCAATAACAAATCCAGTAAGAATACCCAAAAGCAGATACCCATTACTCCACGCTACTGTTTTTACTGTCAGGGTGCGTATTTCAGTTTTTTTGAGTGTCGCTATATTTTCAAAGGCAAAGATAAGCATGGCGACAAGTACCAATAACCCACCATAGGGAAGCAGTGCAGGCATCAACCAAAACCCTATTACCATCATCACAGCACCAAAACCAAGCAATGGCAAGATGACATAATAGACATCCACAACCACATGCCCTACCTCAAGTACCACAGGTATGAGCTGTGCCATGGCACCAAAAATAATCATCATCACATAGCCGAGTAAAAAGAGGTGTACCCACCCTGCGATATCCATCTGTGCATAGCTAAATGTAGGTTCGAAAAAAAGCAGTGCTCCCATAGCCAATAGATAAAAAAGTACCCCATATTTAAAAAATGGAGCAATCAAGCTTAGTGGTGGTGCAAAATCTCTAGAGATGGGGTTCATAAATTATCCGTGACAGCTGGCATCACTCAGGTTTGCTTTTTCACTCTCTCCTGATTTATAGCTAAATGTCAGTTTGACAAATCCATTGTCAAGCTTCTCTTCTGAAATCTCATAGTTTTCACCTATTTTAGCCAGAAGTCCCCCAGGGCTTTTATGGTTAATCATCACTACTTTTTTGTTGGGTGCATCAAGCAGTTTTAGTCCTGCCATCGCATTGACCATAGGGTCTGGTGGTCCACATTTTGATGTATCAAATTCTATATATTGCGTATCTTCTATCGTATAGGTAAAAAAAGGTACATTCGCACCTTCTACTTCTAAAGGTTGTTTGTTTATTTCAGACATAATAACTCCTAATTTAAATATAAAGAATTATAATACCTTATTAAAATGATTGTGTTGACTTATATCAAGATTTAAAATGTTTTTGAAAATACTCTGTGACCAAGGTATCAAAATATGCCATACGCTCTTTGCCTTTAGGCATAGTTGTGCGTAGTGCTTTCATCTTTTCTAAAAATGCTCCTACCGAATCAGGTATAACCTTCTCAAAATGCTGGCGTATCTGTTTGGCAAAGGCTGGTGATGCACCTCCTGTAGAAAAAGCTATGGTCAAATCTTCTTTTTTGACATACGAGGGGAAGATAAAATCACAATACGCGGTATTGTCCACCGAGTTCACCAAGATTCTACTACCCCTGCTCTCTTCATAGATCTCTTGATGCAACACTTGCGTGTCGGTAGCGACTATCACGATATCAAAACCTTTGATATCCCCCACTTCATACGCTCTTTGGTGTAACACCAAAGCATGTTGGTCTATAATGGCTTGTGCCTCCTCATCTACCCTTAGTGCTATCACGGTTATCTCTGTAGTAAAGTCGATGAGTTTTTCAAGTTTTTCAGTAGCAACAACCCCACCACCAACCACCAACACTTTTAACTTTGTCATGTCCATAAACATTGGGAAATACGCCATTATTGCTCCTAAAACACGATTGTGTCATAATTTACCAAAAGTGTAGCATAAATGTTTTGATGTGTATCAATGGCGTAGGTGTGTTTGGCATTGGAATTTAGGAGTCTATTCCTCTTTTTTGTTTATATGTTTGGAATGTACTCTTATTTAAAGCAAAAATAAACTTCTAAGCTTTGAAAATATGGTGTATGTAGGCTAAAAAAAGTTGTGTATTTTGTATTTTAGAAAGTTATAGGGATAGTTATTCAACACCAGGATTTTTTTTTGTTTTTTGGGTAATATGAATGAAGTCACGCTATCGCCGTAAGGGGTTAGAAGGCATGGTATATTTCATAGGCGGAGATTACAACGGGTGAGCTTTGATTCAGTCTAGGTAGCTTTAGTAAAGTAGCCTCGTTCCCTTTTCTGCATTTTCTAGAGAAATGAAATAAGAAATGTTGTTTTAGTGGTCTAAGTTTTTGGGTTCATTATATATGCGTTTTAGGCAGAGGGTTAAACCAAAAATTCCAGTCATTTAATATTTCAAATATTTTATCTTTATTCATCTACTATCCTATGTACTGACTGAATTATATATAAATCAATCTTTATACTGACTGATATTTCAAAAAAAGAATAAGGCGTTGAAAATACACCCTTCTACATTCCACCCATCCTTGACAAACCACCCCCAACCCCCTATAATATATGAAAATATATATGAAGGATAGAAGATGCATCAGATATCTATCTCAGAGATACAACGTAACCTGCACAACTTAGATAACTTTGATATCATCGAAGTCATCGATAAAAAACGTAATAAAATTAAAGGCTACTTCATAGAGAGTAAATATTCTTCTTTTGTGGAAGAGCTAGCACATAAGGTGCAGAGTACAAACAAAGAGCAGACATCACTTAGAGGTATTTTGCATAGCTATGCCGATAGTAGCAAAGTAGATACAGAAGATAGTGTTTGGAAACAACATCTCTTGAAAAAGTACAGTAAATGATTAGACTCGATACCAACTACATTTTACGCTACTTACTAAACGATAATGAAAAAACGGCAACACTCGCAGAGGAAGTGATACTCCACAAGGAAGTACATATAGCCAATGAAGTGTGGGTAGAAGTCGTGTATGTGTTGGAGGGTGTATATGACTTGGAAAAAGAAAAAATATCTACAGTGTTACGTGCTTTAATACAAGCAGACAATATACATGTGATAGACAAATATAATCTTGTCAAGGCACTAGAGATATTTGCACAGAAAAAATTAGATTTTGTAGATTGTCTTTTGTGTGCATATGCTGGTGTAGATGAAGTATACACTTTTGATAAAAAGTTACAAAAGTGTGTAGATACCCAAAAGAGTTAAAGAGTCTGTGATAATGATAACTAAATCTCAATACAAGAGTGCACCGAATATAGAAGGAACTGCTATTTCTTATAACCCCACCCTCTTTTTGATATGCATCAACCTTTAGCCGATAAAGTTGACCTATAATGTAGGTATTATTTTATAAGTAGGAGCATACAATGGAACAGCAAGAGTTAGAAAATGAACTACTTTACCACATGCAAAACAGCTTTCCTTTAACCCAAAAGCCTTTTGAAACACTGGCACATACCTTAGGAATCAGTGAAGAAAAAGTACTCAGTATGGTACAAAAACTCAAAGACGATAAAATCATTCGGCAGACCTCTGCTATATTTGATACCAAGCGTTTGGGCTACAAGTCATCACTGGTGGCTTTTAAAGTCGATGAAGCAGATATAGAAGAGGCCGCTGCGATTATCAATGCACATCCAGGGGTAAGCCATAACTATCTGCGTAACCATGACTATAACATTTGGTTTACTATGGCCGTAACACCTGAGAGCAAACTAGGACTAGAAAAAACCATAGAGATACTCAAAACACGTACCAAAGCCAAAGATGCCATTATCCTCCCTACACTTAAAATGTTTAAAATCTCTGTCAAGATGGACACCACAGGGAAACGTGCCAAAAAAGAGAAGCTCAAAAAGCTAGCCCATAAAGAGCTCATGCTCACTGCACGTCATGTCGTGGTCATCAAAGCATTACAGCAAGACATAGAAGTGATCTCTGAGCCTTTTAAAAAAGCGACGCAGAAGTTAAACCTGAGTTATGAAGCATTTTTCGACCTAGCAAAAGAGCTGAAAGAGAGCGGTGTCATGCGTCGCTTTGCTACCATACTCAACCACAGAAAAGCAGGGTTTGGTGCCAATGCCATGTCTGTTTGGGCAGTACCTCAAGCAGAGGGAGAACGCATAGGCAAAGAGATGGCAGAGTTCTCTGCTGTAAGCCACTGTTATCTTAGACCCAGTTACCCCAACTGGCCTTACAATCTTTTTGCCATGGTACATGCCAAAACCCAAGAAGAGTGTGACACCCTCATAGAAGAGATGGCACAGCAGAGTGGCTTGACAGAGTATGGAAAGCTCTACTCTACACGAGAGTTTAAAAAACAACGCCTAGTCTATTTTGATGATACCTTTGAGGCATGGGAAGAAGATGCACTCATCCAGAGTGCTTAAGCCTTAATCCTTATACCCTATCTCAGCCTTAAACTGTGCAATACAATTGGTGCACTCTTTCATCGTATTGGTATCGACAATACTATACAAGGCATCTGTGTTCAGCACTTTTAACACATGATTATCCACAGAAATAATGCCTTCTTTTTTAAACTTCGTCAATATGCGTGAAAATGTTTCAGGTGTAAGATTGAGGATAGAGGCGATTTCATTGTTTTTCAAACGGTTAAAAATACCCACTTTTTTTATCATTAAGTCTGCTACCTTTGCTTCGGAAGAGAGTATGGTCTCTTTGTGCACCAATGAAGAGAGTAACATCACTTTGGAAGTCAAAGATTTAATTAGTTCTAGTGAAAATGCTGGTTGATTAAGATATGTATATAAGGTATCAAAATGTAATAATCCTATAGCCCCATCTGTGACAAATTCACAAGTAGCAGGAAAAACCTCTTTTTCAAAACAGGCAAACTCTGCAATAAGACTGGGTGCAGAAAGGCGATTAATCTGTATCTGAGAACCTTTAGGAGATGTTTTATAAAGCTTTACATCTCCCTCAATAAGAATATGTAAATATTCACTCTCATCCCCTTCGTAAAACACAATACTCTCTTTTGCATAGTGCTTGATATGAATTGCATTATATAATTCTTGTTTATGTACCCCACTCAATGCAGAGAACATCGGTATCTCTTCTAATTTTACTACCATACTATTTACCTCTTCTTTAGAGATTCAGTATAGCATAACTCTAGTAAGAGAGTATTCTAAACAGTGTTTACCTCTCAAACCAGCTTAGTTGTTTGTGTAGATTTACCACTTCACCTACCACTATCAAGGCAGGGGTAGGCAAATCTTTGGCTTTTTCATAAATATCTTCCAGGGTACCTATCACTGTTTTTTCATCGGGTCTGGTACCACGACTGATGACTGCTATAGGATGGTCTTTGGGTTTGCCAATTTCTATTAGTTTGTTGGCAATATTTTTTAAGCGATGTAATCCCATTAAAAAGACAATGGTATCATCTGTTTTATAATTTTCCCATGGTATCTGAGACTTTGATTTTTTAGACTCATGGCCTGTGACTACCCTAAAAGAGACAGTTACCCCACGATGTGTCACAGGGATACCTGCATACTCTGGTACAGCGATAGCCGAGGTAATCCCAGGAATAAACTCAAACTTTATATTACGCTCACGTAAGTAAATTCCCTCTTCTCCACCACGTCCAAACACCAAAGGGTCTCCCCCTTTGAGGCGTACCACTACTTCATGTTTCAGTGCTGCTTGATAAATGACTTCGTTTATCTCTTCTTGGGGTAAGGTGTGGTGCGAATCTTCTTTGCCTACATAAATGAACTCGCAACCATCTTTGGCTTCTGCCAGTATGTCTGGGTTGGCAAGTCTATCGTAGATAATGACATCTGCTTGTTTCACCACACGTAATGCCTTGACAGTCAGTAAATCAATGTCACCCGGTCCTGCACCTGTTAAATAGACTTTACCCATTACACCCTCCTTTATTTAATAATCGCTTTTTGTATAAAAGCATACAATCACTCTTCATTCCTCACTCATCACTCTTCACTTGATATTTGACGCTCTGTCAAATAGCATGAAGGGTCTTCTGCCCATAAGTCACCATGTATCGCATAGGCACGACTACGTGATCCACCATTACATATATGGATATACTGACATTGTGCACACTTACCACCCAACTCTCTTGGATGTATTCTTAATTTTTCTAACATATCCGTAGGCTCATTCGTCCAAATATCGGAAAAGTCTTGTCTTAAAATATTACCTATCTTCAGAGGAAAGAAAGGGTCAGGTTTGACAAACCCTTCACTATCAATATTCAATAGTTTTCGTCCTGCAGAGTTGCCACCCCAATCTATCAGACGTTTTTTCATCTCCTCTGCATGTTCTGGGTATTTGATAACAAATCTGTCATAAAAGAGTATCGCATCCATCTCCATATTGCCTGTGACTATCTCTATGTCTCGTCCACTCTCATGGTATGCAAAGGCTTTGTCCAAAATATAATTGACCGCTGTGATGCGTTTCTCTTTACTCAAATCCATTTCTAAATTTTCTAAGCCTCTACCACTATAGACAAGATGAGAGATGTAGATTTTAGGAATGTGATGCCGCTCTGCCAAATCAAAGATAAACGCCAAATCATCATAGGTGTCCTTGGTGATAGTAAAACGTATCCCTACTTTGGTCTTACCATAGCTGTTGAGCAAATCGACTGCTTTCATAGACTCTCTAAAGGAACCTTCTAACCCACGAAATGTGTCATGTACTTTTTCGCTACCATCAATACTTATGCCGATATAGTCAAAAGTATCTAAAATCTGCTCTGCATTAGCGTGTTTGACATACAAACCATTGGTAGAGAGATAGGTCACAATCCCCAATGCTTTACACGCTGCTGCTATCTCATAGATATCTTTTCTAGTCAGCGGTTCTCCTCCTGAAAAGATAAGGAATTTTACCCCATTGGCTTTAAGCTTAGGTAAGGTCTCCATAATATCTTCGGTACTAAGAGTATCTACCGCATCCAAATCTGCCTTGGAGTAGCAGTGTAGACACGAGAGATTACAACGGTTGGTAAAGTTCCAAATAGCGATGCTCCCATCTAGCACTCTTGCAGGTTTGCCCTCTACAACCGATTTCAGTAAATTTGAAAGTCTAAACATTAGTGTGCCTCCTTGGCTGTAGCTATGTTGGGATAAGGGTCTTTGATGATTGTTTTGTTGGATTCTTTACTTTGGTTCTCGTCTTTTTGTGTTATCTTCTTAAAAGACAATATATACGCTGTAATGGCTTGTAGCTCTTTTTGTGTCAATTGCAATGCTGGCATGGCATTACGTTTATAACCCAAAACTTTAGAGACTGTTTCAGGGTCTGTAATCATAGCCCTAATTTCCTCAGGCGTTCTCTTGGCTGCGATAGCAGAAAAAGGAGGACCAAAAGCCATAGCTGTTTGATGATGACATCCCCAACAGTAGGTTTCAAAGACTTTTTTACCACTGTCTGCATGCATGATAGTTGTACATAGTATGGTAAAAATAATAATGCTGTGCTTCATATCTTTTGTCCTTTATAGCATAATCATATCAACTTTTCATTGCCTCTGTCTTGATGCAAGATAAGAGTATGACTATCTCTTGCTCTTGTTATGCTCAAACATCGTCCAATAAGCCCCATTTCTCACAATCATCGTATCTGTTGGATGTTGAAGGTTATAATAGATATATCCTCCCATCAAAAGCATCGTAATAGCAAAAAAAATCAAAAATCCTCTCATTGCTCTTCCTCCTCATTTTTATTATCCATATCTTCACCATCT
>JALSPX010000050.1 GCA_026985755.1 Sulfurovum sp.
GCTATGGGGATGATGAGATGCAGGTGCGTATAGGGAAGCATCAAGCACAAAGAGAAGAAAACTTCATTACCATAGAAGAGCCTAGAGATTTAAATGCTGTGGTAAATGATGGCAACACCTACCTCATAGACTGTATGAGTATGTGGATACTCAATACCCTAGAGGAACATGAAGAAACACTCTTAGCAGAGGTAGAAGCCCTCTGTGCCAAAGATGCCCATATTATCTTCGTACTTAACGATGTAGGCTCTGGGGTGATACCACTAGATGCCTCTAGTCGAAAGTATGTCGATAGGTCTGGTATCATTGGGCAGAAGCTGGCACAGCTTTGTGATGAAGTCTATGAAGTGAAGTTGGGGTTGGAGATACGGCTCAAATAAAGGGTATCTCTAAAGCCCCTAATAATCATGAATTTGCTATCATTCCCTATATTGAATTCAAGGAACACCTTATGAAATATCTACTACTAAGCCTATTGAGCATCCATACACTTTATGCTAGCAACGCCGCAGAAGTGACGATTCATAGTGCATCAATCTATCTGATTATGCTTTTTTTAATGCTGGCACTTATGGTGACCTATGCTTATTTTCTATATAAATGTAACAAACAGCAAAAAATCATAGAAACAAAAGAGGCACAAATCACTCACTATGAAAAACAGCAAAGAGATACGGAAACATCATTATTTAAAAAAGATAAAGAGATAGAAAAAGAGATATTTACCCTAAAACATACTATTGCGGATTTAGAACGTAAAATCCAAGAAGGTACCAAAAACCAAGTCGTGGCAAAAATAGAAGCGCTTGAGAAGAAGCGTCAAAACGTTTCTGCTATCTAGGAGAGAAGATGAAAGATACATCCACTTTACATACCCCTATGCGTATAGAAGAGACGCCCACATCAAAAAATGACACTTCCTCTCAAGTCAAAGCAGAAGTGACTATGGCGCTTAGTAGACTGGATAACCTATACAAAGAGAATATTCGTTCTTATGCCAATGAGCTTCATAGCTGTACACATGCACTAGAAAAATTGCATAACCAACTCAATGTCCTGTTAAAAGAAAAAGCACCTCACATTGCCACATTAGAAATACATGAAAAAGATATAGACTATACTTTACGTCTGCTAGAAAGGCTCACCCAAGAGTGGGTTCAAAAATCTCTCATCATCACAGAGCTTGAAACAGAGTTTAAACAACTCAGCCAAGCAGATGATAAACATGAGCATATCATAAGTAGCAGAAAAAATGCTCTCAAAACTGTAGCATTTGAGATAGAAAATGTTGAAATTTCATTACTAGAACATGAGCTTCAAAAACAAAATATTTTACTCCTTATCGAACCTATAGAAAGAGAAATTAAAATACTAAAACAAAGCATCAAAGATTTAGAATCTAAAAAACGCTATATAGAGTCTACGTACCTGCATCAGATTTCACCCTCTGGACAAGATGCACAGCAACTGCTGCTAAAACACTAAGAGACAATGACCACCTATCAACACGGAGGAGACATCCAAAACTTTGCAAAAAAGGCTGGATGTCGTGTAGAAGAGGTGATAGACCTCTCCTCCAATATCAACTTTGTCAAACCCCAAGCGGCAACTGTGTTTGGGTATGACCTCGTGCATATAGATAGAGATAGGCTTGATGACTCTCATGTACGCATCGCTATAAAATCACTCCCTACTATGCACAAATTTAGAGAGGCACTCTATGCATAATATCTCCATCTTTGGTACTTCGAGTGATGCAGGTAAATCGACTGTCACCTTTTTAGTAGGACGCATACTCCAACAAGCAGGCTACACAGTCGCACCCTTTAAAGCCCAAAATGTTTCCAACAACGCCCATGTATCAGATGACCTCTCAGAGATAGCCATCGCACAATACTTCCAAGCCAAGGTTTTGGATGTACCGACCTCATGGCACAACAACCCCGTGTTACTTAAATCGGGTAGAGGCTCTTCAGCTTCACTTATCGTCGGAGGCAAGGCTGTCTGCAGTAAAGATGTACGAGAGTATTATCGTGATTTAGACAGTCTCAAACCCATCGTAAAAGAAGCCTATGCCTACCTAGATACACACTACGATTGTGTCGTAGCAGAAGGTGCAGGCAGTCCTGTAGAGCTAAACCTCATGGACAAAGACCTCTCCAATATCTTCATAGCCACAGAATTCAATACAAAAATCATTCTCGTAGCAGACATCGAAAAAGGTGGGGTATTTGCCTCCATTTATGGGGTCTATCATCTCCTACCTGAAGCACTCAAAGCCAATGTCATAGGGGTCATCATCAATAAATTTAGAGGAGACAGAAGTCTGTTTGATGAAGGGGTACGCATCATCGAAGAGGCGTTCAAACTCCCTGTACTGGGCGTACTGCCCTACAAAGCACTCAACCTAGGCTTCGAAGACTCTCAAAGCCTTATGGGCTATGCACAAGAGTGTAGCAACGCCACAAAAAAAGTAGCCGTCATCGCCTACCCCACCATGGCAAACTACACCGATTTTGAACCACTCCTTGCCGATGTCAATACCTGCGTGAGTTTCATTACCTCCAATGTAGACTTGTCAGATTATGAGTGTATCATTTTACCCGGCTCCAAACTGGTCATCCAAGACCTACTGTGGCTCAAAGAGACAGGGCTTTTTGCACAGATACAAGCCCATCATAAAGAGAAAAAAATACACCTCATCGGTATCTGCGGAGGATACCAGATGATGTTTAAACATATTATCGATGATGCCTGTGTAGAAGTAGAGACAGCTACAAATATAGAAGCACTTGGATTCATAGACGATGATATCATTTTTCAAAAAGAGAAGATACTCAAACGTGAGGGAGCAACATACGAGATACACCATGGTACTTCAGCCAAGTACCCTAGCGAATACAAAACAGACAAACTCTATGGTACCTTTAGCCATGGGCTTTTTGTAGATGATTGGTTTGAGAACTATAGCCATAAGCAGATTGAAGATTTTGTAGAGACGATGCTTAGTTATTTAGATAAAGAGAGGATACTTAGTAGTGTACTTTGAAACAGCCCTCATCGTTTATATGATAGACAGAATTTTTGGAGAATTTGGGTTTATACGTCACCCTGTGATTTTGATGGGAGACTATATCTCATGGTTTGAGAAAAACTTTTATGCCAACAGTGTAATAAGAGGCATGGTACTTACACTCTCTTTATTATTTATCACATTTACTATCAGCTACACCATACAGACACTCTTCACTTTTCACTCTTCACTCTTCACTTCACTCCTACAAGGAGTGATTGCTTCGACAACCATCGCATCCAAAATGCTCTATGACTCGGTCAAAGACATCATCACCAACCCACAGCACATCAAATACCTTGTCAGCCGTGATACGGAACGCTTAAGTGATTCAGACATCAACAAAGCAGCCATAGAAACCTATGCCGAAAATCTCTCAGATGGGGTCATCGCTCCACTGTTTTACCTCATATTTTTTGGACTTTGGGGTGCATTTGTCTATAAGGCTATCAATACGCTTGTCTCTATGGTAGGCTATAGAAATAAACGCTATGAGAAGTTTGGAAAATTTGCTGCGAAGCTGGATGATGTGGTGAATTATATTCCTGCGCGTGTGACGGCTATTTTGATTGTATTACTTAAGGGCAGACACTTGGGTCTGTCCCTACGCAAAATTTGGACACAAGGCTCGAAACATGAGAGCCTTAATGCTGGCTATCCCATCTCTGCTATGGCACTCTCTCTTGGCGTGAAGCTCGGAGGTGATACCTCATACTTTGGAAAAATAAAGCTCAAACCTTTTTTTGGCGAAGGTAGAGAAATAATTACCCAAAAAGACATCCAAAATGCACTTGCTTTACAACCAAGATTGGATATATTTGTTATCATACTATTGGGCTTAGGAGTACTACTTTGAAAGATATATACTTAGGGTTAAAATTTATGTTCTCCTACTTCACCATCTTACCTGTAAAATTTAATGAAAATGATGACCTTAGTACCCCAAAAGTACTTGCCTCTATGCTCTTTTGGCTACCGCTTGGGGGTTTAGTTCTTGGAGGTTTGAGTGTAGGTATATTTACACTACTCTCCTCTCTTGAATGGCTTGCTGCCTTGCTTGCAGGGGTTATATATATGATGCTCTATGGCTTTTTACATACCGAAGCCATTATGGATGTTGCAGATGCACTCTATGCAAAACACTCTGGCAAAGATGCCTTTGAAATCATCAAAGAGCCTACAGTTGGGGCGATGGGTGTACTCTGGGCTGTAGGAATCATGCTTATAAAAGTAGCTGGGATTGTCACACTGTTACTACATGGTGGATGGGCATATTTCCTCTCTATTTTACTCATTAGCCGTTTGGGGCTTTTGCTACTCTTTTTTACACAGACTTTTCGCTCTTCTTTCATTGGCAAGATACAAGAGGGCTTTACCCAAACCCACTTTCTCTCTTCACTACTACTTTTCACAGGCATAGGGGTATTTTTAGCTAGCTGGCACTTTTTACTGCTGCTTGGTATTGGCTTACTCTTTAGCTACTTTTTTGCCAATACACTAGGAAAAAAACTTGGCTTTCTCAATGGTGACGTGCTAGGCACCACCCTCGAGAATACAGAGACCCTACTCTTTCTACTGGGAGCTGCACTATGGCTCTAACACTTTTACGCCATGCCCCACTGGGGAAGAAACACTCACACCGCTACAACGGATGGCGAGACATAGACATCGACCCTACTTTATTTAATGCACAAAAAGTCGCCCTGCTTACTAAACAAAAGTTTGACCTCATCTACTCCTCTGATCTGGTACGATGCCAGCAGACTTTAGAGATGATGGGTATGGATGACTACATCACAGACGAACGCCTACGTGAAGTACGCTTCAAAGCAGAGATAGAGGGGCTTAACTTTAATGAAATAGAAAAACTTCCCTCTTACAAATCAAGCTACATTGAAGAGCGAGCCACGTGGCATGAATACATTTGCGATGAAAGCCAAGAGGCTTTTGAAGCGCGTATTAAAGCCTTTTTAGAAGAATTACCTACAAACAAAGAGATACTCATCTGCTCCCATGGAGGTACCCTCCAAAAGATGATGGGCTTACTAGGCTATGCCAAAAACTCTATAGCCTACCTCGAACATATAAGGATAGACAATGTCATATAAATCATGGTTCTTAGAACATGGCAACAAACACAAAGCGATTATGAAAAAACTCACACACCTCAGCGACGAGGAAGTCATACACTACTTCAGGTTTGAAAACATGGTAGAAAAAGAGCCAGATTTCTGCCCTCTCTATGCAGACAATAAAAAATGTCACGACATGAAAGCACTCAACTGCTATCTCTGCGCCTGTCCCAACTTTAGGTTTGACGATAAAGGTTTCAAAAAAATAGAAGAGAAAACCCTCTACTCTACCTGTGATATAGACTCAAAAGATGGTGGTCAATACATAAGTGAAAATGCCATACATCAAAATTGTGCAGGATGTGGGGTACCTCATCATGAAGCGTATATTAAAAAAGTATTTGATAGGGATTGGTTTAAAATAATGAAGAGATGTTGCGGCAGCTAAGCTACCACAACTTTTGAATTACATTGCAGGAGCTGCTTCAGTTGCATTTGCTTCAGATGCATTTGCTTCAGATGCTGTTGCTTCTGTAACTGCTTCTTTTACTTCAGATACAACTTGAGATTTTCCTTCAGCTACGGCTGCGTCTTTTACTGCGTCTACTGCTGCTGTCTCTGCGAATACTGCTGTTGCTGCAAAAGCAGCGATTAATACGATTTTTTTCATTGTGTTTTCCTATTTTTAAATTTGAAATGTAAGTATAGCATAAAAGTATTACCTAAGTATTACCTCTAAAATTAATCGTGGAAATCAATAATCGCATAATCACTTGCGTAATCAGAACTAGTTATATTATTATAGTTTTGTGCACTTCCATCTACATGTACTATGGTACCAACCTTTGCCCACTTAAACATCTTTTGTGCAAAACCATTTTGCATTCGTATGCAACCATGTGATGCAGCTCTTCTTGAAGTATTACCTAAATGCATTGCGATGCCACTGTTGGTTAGCCGTAACATATAAGGCATTTTTGCTCCACCATTTGGTTTTGGCCACAAATTAGAACGATGCTGTCTCTTTTTTTGCAAAATTCTATAATCACCTTCAGGAGTATCTCTTCCTAACATACCAGATGATATTTTTCCTTCAAAGACAATATTTCCATCTTCTAGTGCATATGCTTTTTGTTGATAAAGATCTACTACTATCTCCTTTTGCGCCATAAGAGGTAAGATTGCAAGTATTACACTCAATAGTACATATTTCACTTTATTATTCATTATCCTTCTCCCTCAAAATATATAGATATTTTAACTTTATTTTAGTCAAAACATAATCTAATACCTAAAAATCTCCCTTAATACTATAAGTATTAGCTTTTTTAAATGCTTCTTCTGCTTCATCCAAATAGATGCCTTTTTCATCAAACACAACAAATGGTGGCAATATGGCCGTCATGGATTTAGAATTATTACGTGCAGCTATCATCACAAGTTTTGATTCTCTATCCATTTTAGAGTGCACAAACCGAATCTTTTCAGGATTAATCCCATTGAGTCGCAGATGATACAAAAGTATGTCAATCTGTTTTGCATCATAACAGAAAATAAACCACCCCCTGGGTTTTAAAAGAGATTTGGTAGTGTGAATAAAATCTTCAATAGGAAGATGTTGTGCATATCTTGATATATTTAAATGTGTCTCTTGACTCTGTTGTACTTTTTCATCATAAAAGGGTGGATTAGAAACAATATAATCAAATCTCTCATCTGTTTTTAACTGTGCATAATCTTCCAAATAGCTTTTCACTTCTAATACATTGAGTTTATAATTGTGGATTGCATAATTTAGCATCATTTCTTGTTTATCTATAATGGTTGTATTGAGATTAAAATCACGACTTAGAAGTAGGGATATAATTCCCACACCACAACCTACATCCAACAGTGAACCCTTGGGTTTAAATGAAGAGATAAAATGATAAAGAAAAATAGAGTCACTATTGTAACAGTACCCAGATGTAGGTTGATAAAGAAACATAACTACCTCTATTTTTTGAGTAATTTTACAACAAATTGGGTATAATCGCGATTATGAATGAAGAACTTGACAGAGATTTACTAAACCCACCATCAACAGACTTTTCCATGCTTGACTATGCATGTGCCTATATCCCTGGGAAAAAAGTTCGTATGCATTATAAATATGTCGAAAAAGCCTCAAAAACCTTTGCGACTGCTGTTATAGATCGTGGCTGGAGACGTTTTGGAAAATACTTCTTTCACCCTATTTGTGAGGGGTGTAATGAATGTAAAAGTATTCGTATAGATACTCAAAATTACCACTATACCAAATCTCAACGTAAAGCAATCCGACGTAATGCTGAGACTAAAATCATTGTACAAGAACCTACACTCACACAAGCACATATAGATCTATATAATAAATATCATGCTCACAAAAGTCAAACTGATGGTTGGCAGCATCGAAATATTTCACAACGTGAGTATCATGAAAATTTTGTAGAAGGGGCACATGATTTTGGTAAAGAAGTGCTTTATATTATAGATGATAATCTTGTAGGTGTTGACCTCATAGATATACTAGAGGATGGTATAAGTTCTATATATTTCTATTATGACCCTGACTATGCACGCTACTCCTTAGGTACATTTTCTCTGCTTTATCAAATAAAACTTGCCAATATACTAGAGCTTCCATGGATATATTTGGGATATTGGGTAGATGGCTGTAAAGCGTTTGCTTATAAACCAAAGTTTCAACCCCAAGAGATACTCGATGGTTTTCCACATGTAAGTGAACAACCTTTGTGGGAAACATGGGATAAACCAAATAGCTAAGAAATACTAAGCAGAAATCCTATGAAGATTAATATACCAATCCTCTTCTAACTCTGGTTCTTCAATGTCAGTTAAAACTATTTCTAGTAATCCAATACCAATCATCTCGGTACCATAGATTTTTTCATCAGGAATTTCAAGTACATCTACACAATACTCCTCTTGTGTATAAATATCACTTTCTAAATCAATCATATCCCATCCATCTTCAAATTTATTGACCAAAAATACACTTTCCATTTTTTATCCTTTTTTATGATAAAAAAGTATAAAATAATTTAGTATCAATTTGATAACATCATAACATGAATTTTCTACACCACTTCAAAAACAATCTATCTGGATTGACCCTTTTATCTATCTCTTTATCTTCAGTGATATGTTTAGTCAATATCTCTGCCATCAACGGAGCAAAAACAAAGCCACGTCCACCTAGTCCATTCAACACATACAGATTATCCACATACTCCAACGCTGGTTTGGCACCACGCACAACAGCAGGATAGGTCTCTAACATATAAGGCACATTAATCACCCTACCTACGAGAGGGAAATAATCTTTCGAGCCTGCACGCATCCCACAAAATATTTTTTGAAGTTCTAAATCACTGGTATTTACGAGTGACGAGGCATTTTCTTTTAAAGCTTCTACCATTTTTGTATTACAGGGTATAGGTGCTTTCACCCCTTTCTCATGTGTGGCACCCAGTTTGATGATACCATTTACATTTGCACCCACTGACATCGCCTGATGTATACTCACTGGTAAATCTAGTTTAGAACGGTAGTCTCCACGTGTACCCCATGTGCCTCGTATACCCATATAGCGTAGATCGGCTAGTGTGCTTTTGTAGCCTGTGGCTAGGATTACATTATGAGTGAGGAAGTAGGAAGTAGGAAGTAGGAGTTTCCATTGTCCGTTCTTTTGTTTCATTTCTAAAACTTCGGCTATTTGTACTTCTATATCTCTCAATAAATATGCACAAACTTGTGGCGCATTACAATCCCCTGCTTCAGGGAAATAAAAACTATCAAACCCTGCTTCTATACCCAAAGTTTGAAGCTTCTCTTTACTGTACCATTCGTAGCTATTTTCATTATACTTTTCATACTCAAAAAACTTCTTCGCATCTACTTCATCTTTAGGTGTACGTATCACCCCTGTTTGGTGAAAGTGCTCTGGACAGGTACGTAGGTAAAAGTCTTTAGCATAAACAAAGGCTTCATTGGTCAAGCTCTGAAGAGCTGACCCCTTCCCAATCTTAGGAGAAACAAAAGCCCCAGCAGCCCCTGACCCACCAGAAGCGATGCCGTTTTTGTCTACTACCAGTACTTTTTGATTTTGTTTGCTGAGGGTATGTGCCAGTGTCGCACCTGCGATGCCTGCTCCGATGATGATGGTGTCGTAGGTTTTAGGCATAGATTTCCTTCTAGCTCTCGTTCCCACTCTCTTGAGTGGGAATGCATACACAATATTATTGAGTATTGGGAGTTATTTTATGATTTAAATTTCTATATGCATTCCACCTCGGGAGAGGTGGAACGAGTTAAAAAATTTAGGTTTATCTAACCTTATATCTTGTTCTTTTCCCTCATCAGATAGTAATATCATTACCTTTTTATCAAGTTTAAGAATTTTATCTTTGATTATTGTTCCTGCAGTTAAATCTTTTGATGAACTTTTGACCACTGAAGAAATTAAAAAACCATTTTTTATTTTCCATTTACTTTCAAAAAATATTAATGTACATTTCTTATTTGTACAAACTTCAAATATTCCTTCTTTTGTTCCATTATCTTTATATAGATATTCGCCATAGAAGGTAAAATTATCTTCTGACATAGCTAAACTCCAGTAGCCTAAAATTAGTTTTGAGTTTGTGTAGTCACTATTGGTTATTGCTACTTTTGCATATAAATCTGACATTAGCAATAATAAAATTAATAAATTTTTCACTTAATACCTTTATATAGGTTTTACTAAACCGTAATCTCCTTAATATCCGCAATTCCCTTAAACGTCTTATACACAGACCCAATCGTATTCAATCTATTTACTTTCAACGCTTCATCCTCAGCATTGACCATTACATCATCAAAGTACCCATCTAACTCACGCTTCAGACCAAACAAGGCTTCAAACTGTGCTTTGTAGTCTGTGTAGTCTTGGTTGATAACTTTTTCATAGGCGTTGTAGAGTGTGACTTCTGCATCTTCTTTGAAGAGTGTGGTGTCTATGGTTAAATCTGCTTCTAGGTCTACATCTTTTGAGATATTCGCCACACGTTTAAAGGTAGAGAACTGCTCTTTAAAGGTATCTGATGAGACTATTGCATTGAGTGCAGATACTTTTTTGGCTATCTCGTTGATGTCTCTCTCTCCACTGGCAAGCACGGCAGCTATCACCGATGGATTGGCATCGAGGGATTTATTGATACGCTCGATGATAAAGTCTGTCAGGAGATTGGTATCGAAGTCATCATAGTTGGCTTTGAGTAGTGTGATGATGTCATCTATGTTAAATGACAAATCAAACGCCGTAATGATACGCACAATACCATTGACTGCACGACGCAAGGCAAAAGGATCTTTGCTTCCTGTAGGTATTTTGCCTACCGAGAAGAGTCCCATCAATGTATCTAGCTTTGCAGACATTGCCACGATAGAAGAGAAAATAGACCTTGGAAGTTCTGCACCCTCCCCTACTGGCATATACTGCTCTTTTATGGCGTTGTACACCAATGCATCTTCACCCAGTGCTTTGGCATAGTAGTAGCCCATAAGCCCTTGGAGTTCTGTAAACTCATAGACCATCTCAGACATGAGGTCAGCTTTGGCAAGGTTGACTGCTCTGTCCATAAGTTTTTCTAGTTCTACATTGCTCTTACCTGTCCCCGCTTCTACTTTCTCCATATAAAGCCCCAAAAGACGCATAGCAATGTTCTTTTCTCTCTCTATTTTGTCCGCCAATGTACCAAGTCCATCAATAAACTGTACTTTTTCTAGTCCATCAGTACTCAGACCATTTTTGAGGTCATTTTGGTAAAAGAAGAGCCCATCTGCTAAACGAGGTTTAAGTACACGCTCATTCCCTGCTACCACTTTAGCATAGTCGTCCGTATAAGCGTTAGAGACTACCACAAATTTATTAGCTATTTTTCCACTTTCAAAGACGGGAAAATAGCGTTGATGTTCTTTCATAGAGGTGATAATCACTTCAGGTGGTAGCTCCAAAAAGAGCTCATCAAAAGTACCCACCAAAGCTTTAGGGTTTTCCGTAATCGCGACGACCTCTGCCAAAAGCGCATGGTCTCTTTCTATAATAATGTTGTGTTCTGCTTCTAAAGCATCAAACTCAGCCAATATTTTCGCTTCACGTGCATGAGGATGTAGCATCACTGCACCCTCTGCCAAAATACCCTCATAAGCATCAATGTTCACTACTTCCACTGCGTCATAGCTCACCATACGGTGCACATAGGTTTTAGTATCTGCGTCTACACCATAGAGTGTGACAGGCACAGAAGCATTAGACAAACGTACCTGTAGCCATCTGATAGGACGGATAAACTCATCACTACGGCTACCCCAACGCATCATCTTTCCAAATGCCATAGAGGCTATCCATTTTTCTAGCATCTCTTGGAGCAAGCTGGTAGTCTCAGAACCTTTCTCTTCTTTTTTAAAGTAGAGTACCTCTTTGCCGTTTTTCTCACCACGACCCAGCTCAGAAAAGCTCACGCCACACTTACGTGCAAAGCCCTCCGCAGCTTTGGTAGGCTCACCGTCTTTGAGTGCTGCTACGAGTGGAGGCCCAAAAAACTCCACCTCAACATCCGCTTGCTTGGTAGGCATAGCGTTATGTTTGAGCACCAATCTTCTAGGCGTATAGATAAATTCAAAATCATTCTCCAGGTTATATTCTTTTAAGATACTTGCCCATGATTTTTCTATGTTTTTTACGATTTTAAGTAGTGGAATGGCGGGTAGCTCTTCTACACCAATTTCTATGAGTAAAGGTTGTGTCATTGTAGCATTTCCTAGTAAAAGTTATTGATATGATTTTATCTAAATGTTGGTAAATCGCAGGTTTGCTAAAGTTAATTTATTTTCAGTTATAATTTTTAATTCAATTGAGGGAAGGATAAAAATGCATAGATTCTTAAAAACTATTTTAATCAGTGGCTCTTTAATTGCACTTTCAGGATGTATGAGTGGGAAAATGTCACCACAACAGGAGAGCAGTCTAGGTGCACAACAAGAACGACAACTATTACAAAAAGTAAAACTCGTAAGAAGTGGTAAATATTATAATGCTGTACGTAATGTAGGTTCACGCATAGCTTCTGTTTCAGGTCGTCCAGATTTTCAATGGAGATACCATCTTGTAAATAATCCTAAAACAGCCAATGCTTTTGTACTTCCTGGAGGGAAAGTTTTTGTCTACACTGGACTATTTAAATATGCAGCCAATGAAGCAGAATTGGCAGCTGTAATAGGACATGAAGTAGCACATGCACTACGTTCCCATGGTGTAAAATCAGCAGCACGTCAACAAAAAGCAGGTCTGGTCGGTGCCCTTCTTCAAGTAGGTATGAGTGTGGCAGGTATTAGCAAACAGACTGCCCAAACCGTCAATAATATCTATGGACAAAGTGCAACATTAGGATATATAAGACCTTATTCTCGTCAAAATGAAACAGCAGCAGACAGTATTGGTCTTATGCTTATGGCAGAAGCAGGCTATGACCCAAGAGCTGCACTAAGTTTTTGGAGTAAATTTAGTAAGCATGGACAAAGAGTACCTGAGTATCTCTCGACACACCCTGCGCCAAGCAATCGTATAGCTAACATCAAGAGTCTTATGCCACAGGCACTAGCACTCTACCAAAAAAGTAAATATAGAAAATATAGATAAATGAGGTTATCTATCCTCTTTATCTTTATCTAGCATATCAATACGTCTACCCTCATCATCAAATTTATTTCTATAATAATTTCTTACAATACCAAAAGTCAAATAGACAAATAAAACAATAGATACAATATAAAATATATCACCAAATAACATAAATTTATTTCTCCTCTAAACTATTCTCAATAGTAATTTTTTGAAATCCACTATAATTTTGACGAAGTGCTTCATATATTACTACGCCTACACTTACCCCAAGATTTAGACTTCTACCTTTGCCACCCATTGGGATAGTAATACATTGCTGAGGGTATGTCAAAAGTAACTTTTCGTCTATGCCTTTTGTCTCTGCACCAAAAAGTATATGGTCACCTTTTTGAAAAGCTACATCAAAGTAAAGATTGTCTGTTTTGGTTGTACCCATATAGGAGTTTGTACCAATAGGATGTTTTTCGAGATACGCTTCAAAACTCTCCCACACCACAAGGTCTAGATGCTTCCAATAATCAAGTCCTGCTCGCTTTACTGCTTTGTCATCTATATCAAAACCAAGGGGTTTTATGAGGTGAAGTGTCGCACCCAGGTTGACACAAAGTCTACCTATGGTACCTGTATTTTGCGGGATTTGTGGTTCTACCAATACGATATTAAACATATAACTATTTCTCCTAATTGCCATATATTTAACTCGTGGCGTTGTTTCTCTCTTCATTTTTTTTAGAAAAAAACGAAGCAAAAAAATCGTCATCCCTCTCGAAACACTCCGTTTTCAAGGGCGTTCGGGATGACAAGGCACACTATCGTGTGATTTAATGAGAGGCTAAAAAATAACTGTTTTATTCCCATTGACAAACACTCTATCATTTAATACCAGTGCCAAGGCACGAGAAAGCACTATCTTTTCTCCATCACGACCTGCTCTTTGCATATCTTTCCATGTAAGACGGTGATTAACAGGAATGGTATCTTGTGCGATGATAGGACCTTCGTCCAAATCATCTGTCACATAGTGTGCCGTAGCTCCAATAATCTTTACCCCTCTCTCAAACGCTTGTTTGTAAGGGTTAGCCCCGATAAAGGCAGGGAGGAAAGAGTGATGAATATTGATAATTTTATAGGCATATGCTTTGACAAACGTAGGGGTTAAAATACGCATATATTTGGCAAGGACAATGTAGTCAAATGTAAATTTATCAATTTCTGACATAAGCTTTTTTTCATGATCCTCTCTACTCAATCCCTCAGCAGAAATATGAATAAATGGTATATCAAAACGTTCTACAAGTTCTTTGAGTGTGTCATGGTTACCTATGACACACTCTATCTGTGCACCCAGTTCACCATCTGCATGGCGTACGAGTATGTCTCCAAGTGCATGAGACTCTTTGGTGACCATAAGGATAATTTTTTTATCTTTAGGTTCTATCACCCTAATATGTGCATCTACAGGTACGACTGTACGCAATTCATCTTCAAGTTCTTGAATATCAAAAAGACCTGTGACAATTGTACGCATAAAAAAACGACCATGTTCTTTATCTACATATTCGCGGTTATTATCAATATTTAGATCTCTGTCATAGAAGAGTTTAGAAATCTTATAGACCAAACCTTTTGCATCTTCACAGTCGATGAGTACTCTTGCACGTTTTTCCAAAATCTAAAACCTATCTACTGGCATAATCGGCAACAATATCACCCATCTCTGTACATGTCATAATCTCTTTGGCATCATAATTTCCAAGGTCACCTGTACGATAACCCTCAGAAAGTGCTTTTTTGATGGCATCATCTATCTTGTCTGCAGCTGTCGTTTCACCTAAAGCATATCTCAACATCATAGATGCACTTGAAATAGTCGCCAACGGATTAGCAATCCCCTGTCCTGCGATATCAGGTGCAGACCCATGGATAGGCTCAAACAACCCTACACCTTTCCCTGTACTGGCACTAGGAAGCAAGCCAATAGAACCAGACAACATAGAAGCAGCATCAGACAAGATATCACCAAAAATATTGCCAGTTAAAATCACATCAAACTGCTTAGGGTCACGGATAAGTTGCATCGCAGCGTTATCTACATACATATGTGTAAGTTCTACTTCTGGATACTCTTTGGCTACTTCTTCAACAATATCTCTCCAAAACTGACTCACTTCAAGCACGTTCGCTTTATCTACAGAACAGATACGCTTGTCACGTTGCATAGCAACATCAAAAGCAACTATAGCAATACGCTCTACCTCTTCACGGGTATAGACCATGGTGTTATATGATTTCTCTGTATGATACTCACGTGGTCGACCAAAGTAAATGCCCCCTGTAAGCTCACGCACAACCATGATGTCAACCCCTTGAATCACCTCTGGTTTAAGACTAGAAGCATTCACTAACTCATCATAGACCATTGCTGGGCGTAAGTTAGCAAAGGTACCCATCTCTTTTCTTAAGGCTAACAATCCAGATTCAGGACGTAAATGTCTATCAAGTTCATCCCACTTAGGACCACCAATCGCACCAAACAATACTGCATCACACTTTTTAACACCCTGAATCGTCTCCTCTGGTAAAGGCATACCCGTTTCATCTATCGCAGCACCACCCAAAAGCATCTCTTCATATTTAAGATTAAAACCTTCAGCAACCGATACAGCATCAAGTACTTTAATCGCTTCATCTATGATTTCTGGACCAATCCCGTCACCTTTAATGACACCGATTTTATAACTTTTCATACTATTGAGCCTTCTGTTTTATTTCTTTTTTAGCAAATTCAATAAGTCCACCTGCATCTACCAACTCTTGCATAAATGCTGGAATGGGTGTAAATTTATATGTTTTGGCTTGACTCACATTGATGACTTCTCCTGCTTCCATATCTACTCGTACGGTATCACCCTCAGCAATTTCTGCTGCCTCAGCTAACTCAAATATAGGTAAACCCATATTAAATGCATTTCTATAAAATATACGTGCAAATGTTGGAGCTATAACAGCAGCTACACCTGCTTCTTTCAATGCTATAGGGGCATGTTCACGGCTAGATCCACACCCGAAGTTTTCACCTGCTACGATAAGATCTCCTGCAGACATTTTAGAGACAAATGTTGGGTCTGCATCTTCCATTACATGTTTTGCCAACTCTGATGCCTCAGAAGTATTGAGATATCTTGCTGCGATAATTAAGTCTGTATCGACATTATCACCAAATTTCCAAACTTTACCTTGCAAATGTTCATCCTTAGCCATAGGTGTGTCCTATGTAAAATTTTCGCGATTATAGCCAAAAATTTAAAAATTATCAAATTTAATGCCAACAATAAATGAAATTTCGGTATAATCCAACTTAATCATTTCTGAAGCAAATCGCTTTATATTTTCAAGGATTCAAATGGCAGCAAAAGACAGTATGAACAAGATTGAGGCAATATTTAAGTCCAAGAAAAAAGGTGATGTTATCACACTTGAAAACATTGCGAAAGAGTTCAGCAAACAACCTACAGCTGCACAAGCAAAAAAAATACATAAACTCTCAGAAAGTAACAAAATAGAAATTATTTCTGCATCCGATTATGCTCAATTTTTAACAGACAAAGAGAAAAAAAGACGTGATGATACAAGAAAAAAACTTGCCGCAGGTGAAGAAGTTGATGAATTTGATCTTCATAAAGACAAAGAAGTATTAGAGTGGAGTCGTTCTGACTCTCCTGTACGTATGTACTTACGAGAAATGGGTAAAATCCCACTCCTTACCAAAGAAGAAGAAGTAGACCTCTCTCAAACTATTGAAGAGGGAGAGGATATCATCATTGATGCTATCTGTTCTGTACCTTATCTTATAGGTTATATACTTAATTACAAAGAACCTTTGCTCAACCGTGAAAGACGCGTAAAAGAGCTATTCAAAAGCTTTGAAGATGAAAAATCTTCTAATGATGATGATGCGGCAGAAGAGACAGCAGAAGAAAAAGAGGCTGCAAAAGCTCCTAAAGATGACAAGCGTGTGAAACAGGTAGTTGAAAGTTTTAAGGCATTAGAAAAAGCTAAAAAAGAGTGGATGAAAGCGCGTGAAGATTTGGATACTTTTTTAGAGAAAGAGACTGATGCTGTAGCTATACTACATGAACGCCTTAAAATTGCTTTCAAAAAAGAGCTACTCAAGAAGGCACTTTTAAATCTTGGACCTACTTCTAAGCTTATCAATGAACTTGTTAAAGCAATGGAAACAGCACTTACTTCTGATGATAGTTTTGAAAAAGAGTTAAAAAGATTAGAATACAAACTACCGCTTTTTAATGATATATTACGAGAAAATCATGAGAAGCTCTTGAAGAATATTATTGATATGGATAAAGATGATATTATAGATGCTGTACCAGAGACAACCATGG
>JALSPX010000051.1 GCA_026985755.1 Sulfurovum sp.
ACGGCGATAGAGCCAAGAATGAGTCTATCAATCCCAAGCTCCAAATACATCTTAATCGTCTCTTCATCACGTATACCTCCACCAAGTTCTAGCTTTAGGTTACAGTTTTGGCGTATCTTTTTGATCTGTTCTAGGTTCTCTGGCTTCCCTGCAAAGGCACCATTGAGGTCAACAAGGTGTACCCATTCGCTTCCTAGCTCTTCAAAGCGTTTAGCCACTTGCCACGGCTCATCACTATATATCTTCGCAGACTCCATGAGCCCTTTGCTTAGCCTTACGGCTTTTCCATCTTTGAGGTCTATGGCTGGTAGTATAGTCATATTTGACCTCCGTCAAACATGAAGTAGGAAGTAGGAAGTAGGAAGTAGGAGGTATTGTGTTGTAATGTTTTTATATTTTGATATTTCATCTGTGTTCCTATAATTTTGCGAAATTTTCTATAATCTTTAGACCATTCTCATGGCTTTTTTCTGGGTGGGGCTGTATGCCGTAGATGTTGTTGTTTTGTACAGCAGAGACAAACTCGTAGCCGTAGTGTGTTTTCCCTATAGCGTATCTGTCATCACATACAGCATGAAACGAGTGTACAAAATAGAGATAAAAATCATCAGGAAGCCCTCTAAATAAATCATTTCTAATTTCTAATTTCTCATTTCTCATTTGGAATGTCTCATTCCACCCCATATGTGGTACTTTTAAGGTATGGTCAAATTTGTTTTCATCAAAGGCGACTACTTTGCCAGGGATAAGCCCCAGACCTTCGGTGGTGCCGAACTCTTCGGAGCTTTCAAAAAGAAGCTGCATCCCTAAACAGATGCCTAGCAGGGGTTTATCACTTTTGGCATAGGCGATGACTGCTTCATCCATGCCATTGCTTTTGAGATGATCCATGGCGTCACCATAGGCACCTACACCAGGTAAAATGAGTTTATCATACTGGCTAAGTTTGGACGGGTCACTCTCTAGCTTCGCATCTGCACCCACTTTTTTAAAAGCATTGATAACGGAGGCTAAGTTACCCATGTTGTAATCGACGATTCCTATCACGTAGATATTTCCTTTGCTTGCGTATTAATTATCGTGATTATAGCCAATTTAATTGAAGATATTTATCTTGGTTTAGAGTATTGTGGTAAAATACGATAAATTTAGTGAGGAGAGTATATGAAAGTAGCCATAGTAAAACTCTCTGCGATGGGTGATATTATTCATGCAATGGTTGCATTACAATATCTCAAAAAGTCTAATCCTACCTTACAAATAGACTGGATAGTGGAACAAGGTTTTGCCTCTGTACTTGAAGGTAATCCGCATATAAACAACATTTTACCTGTAAATCTCAAAGCGATTAAAAAAGATAGATTTAAAATTTTTCAAGAGATTAAACGTGTAAAAAAGTATGCACAAAATCACTATGATTTGATAATAGATGCACAAGGCTTGTTGAAGTCTGCTGTAACAGCGAAACTTTTAGGCAAAAATAGAGCAGGGTTCTCAAAAGGTTCTATACGTGAGGGGATAGCCTCTTATTTTTATTCCCAAAAAGTAGAGATAGCCTATGATGCAAACACCATCGATAGAAATGCAAAAGTAATGAGCGAACCTTTGGGGGTGCAGATTACACAGCAGATGATCCTAGACAAAGAGCCATTTTTATTTTATAAGGATACTGAGGTACTATCGGAACTTAGTCGTGAAAAAAAGAATATTATCTTTGTCATAGGCTCTACATGGGAGAGCCGAAATTATCCTAAAGAGAAATTTGTGCAGATAGCCGATGCATTGGAGCAAAATGTCCTTGTGGCATGGGGGAGTGAAGAGGAGAGAGTAAAAGCAGAGTGGATAGCATCGCAATCTCATTTTGCAACACTCTTGCCCAAAATAAACCTAAACGCACTTAAGGCGATGATAGCAGGCTCAGACCTACTCATAGGAAACGATACGGGACCTACACATATGGCATGGGGATTAAATAGACCCTCAATTACTATTTTTGGACCTACGCCTGTGAACCGTGTCTATCAAACATCGATCAATAAAATAGTAAACTCTAGCAGTAAAGTCAACCACTATAAACTAAACAAAGAGGACTACTCTATAGCAGAAATAGAGGTAGATAAAATAGTAGAGCTTGCCAAAGGTCTGTTGTATGCTTGACTATTTTTATCTAGGGATATACAAGTTTTTTTCTTTGCTGTTAAAAATATTGCCTGCAAGTTTTGTAAAAAAAATGATGTGGGCTATAGCATGGATAGCTTATCAGATATCCTCCAAGCACAGAAAAATCATATATCAAAATTTGGAACTGGCTTTCCCAAATCGATACAATCAAGATGAAAAAAAAGAGATAAGTATCCATGCATTTATGAATTTGCTGGATACGGTCTTTGGTATTATGAAACGTGATGGTATGCAAAAAAGTGATGTATTAAAAAATATCTTATTTGAAGGTGAAGAGATTATAGAAGCCTACCAAAAAGAAGGCAAACAATTTATTTTACTTGCAGGGCATTATGGAAATTGGGAACTTCTTTCTCAAGCAATAGCGATAAGATTTGATTTTATTTTAGTAGGTGTAGGGAGACAATTAGATTCTGCAGTGATGGATAAAGTACTTAAAGAAAATAGGGAGCGTTTTAATGTAGAAATGGTCTATAAAAAGGGGGCAATGAAGAGTTGTATTAAGATGATTAATCAAAATAAAATTGTAGGGATTATGATAGATCAGGCGATACGAAAAAACCAATCCATAGATGTGGATTTTTTTGCAAAGAGGGCAACACATACACCTTTGGCATCTATCCTCTCTCGTAAATTTGGATTGGATCTTATCCCCGCATATATACATACAGATGATTATAAAGTATATACAGTAAAAATATTACCACCCATAAAAACACGTAAGACAGAAAATAAAGAGGAAGATTTGGCTATACTAACGCAACAGCAAGCCGATAGTACTGAGGAGATTATACGCATAGATCCCAAGCAGTGGTTTTGGATGCATAAGCGATGGAAAGGGTTTGATAATCTAACATGAAAGAACACTTTTTAGATCAAGACAAAATCGCTTTATTTGCTTTTCGAAATAGTCAAAAAACTTTTTTTCTCAATATTTTGGAATCATGTAAAGATACAAACTTGCATATTCTCTCTACAAAACAAGCTTTTATGATCTCTTTTAAAGCCTTCAAAGCATTTAAAAATATAAATTTAGTACCTGCATATCGTTTTGGTATAGATGAGTTTTATATTAAATCAGGGCTTAAACTTCCAAAACTTTTTGTAAGGGCGTATTTTGGTTTTTTTTCACGGTTGAATTTTTTGAGATATTATGCATTGTTAGATAGAGGATATACCAAAATGCTTCTGTGGAATGGTGGTAAATTTAGACAGCTTATCGCCTTGGAAGTAGCAAAAATATTGCAAATAAAAGTCTATTTTTTTGAAAATGGTCTCTTGCCAAATACTATCGTTTTTGATGAAAAAGGGATTAACGCTAACAACTCTGTACCTAGAGATATTAAATTTTTTGAAATATATACATCAGATATTTCGCTTCCTTCTACTCTTGTACCCAGAGTAGGAAAAAATAGAGAGATATTTAAAGGCAAAAAGCAGCCACTTCCTGCAAACTATATTTTTATTCCTTTTCAAGTGGATTATGATACGCAGATTATTTCACACTCTCCGTGGATAAAAAATATGAGAATGTTATTTTCAGTGATTGAAAAAATAGCTCAGAGAAGTCATTATCATTTTATTTTTAAAGAGCATCCTTCTAGTGGCATAGCGTATTTAGATTTGCATGAAAAGGCTAAAAGATATGAAAATATAAGTTTTCGCAATACACATACAACCCAAGAGCTTATAGAAAGGGCATCTACAGTCATTACAGTCAATTCAACAGTAGGGGTCGAAGCTCTGCTTTTTCATAAAAAGGTGATAGTGCTAGGTGATGCATTTTATGGCATAGAAGGAATCACTTTTTTAGCACAAAATGAAGATGATTTACTGTCAAAAATAGAGGAGATTGATACATTGTCTCTTGATACTGTGTTGATAGATAATTTTTTAAAATATCTATACCATGACTATTTAGTCCCCCAAAATGATGAAATGTATCAGATCTTTTGCCATAAAATGACAAAAAATAGACTATAATGTCAACAAAAGGAATAGAGTGGCTTTCGATAGTATAAATATAAACTTTCATAAACTTGTTAATTATATGATTGTTGCATATGCATTTGTATTGCCACTCTCTAGAGCAGGCGTTGTGCTCATTTCTGTGCTCTTGATTGTGCTTTGGCTCTTAGAAGGTCATTTTAGAAGAAAGTATTTTTTACTCTCAAAGAGTAAAATTATTATGGCTATAGCCCTGTTTATTCTATACAATGTCATCTCTTTTTTCTGGAGTGACAATCTCAACAATGCTTTTGAATATGTAAAAAAATATTGGTATTTCTTTCCTATGCTTGTTATTTTCACTTCTATAAAAAAAGAGTATATACCCAAGACGATATCTGCATTTATCTTGGGTATGTTTGTGAGTGAAATCATTGCATATGGCGTATTCTTTGAGTTGTGGCACTATCGTAAAGCTACACCACAAAATCCTACACCCTTTATGCATCATATAGAGTATAGCATCTTCCTTGCTTTTACTTCTTTGGTACTGTTGGGACGTATTTTTAGAGAAGAGGCTATTCGATATAAAATATTTTACAGTATATTCTTCATTACTATCACGGGCAATCTCTTTTTGACTGCAGGGCGTACAGGGCAACTGGCATTTATTTTGGGGCTTTTTGTGTTGGCAATGGTGAGTTTTAAAAACAAAATCAAGGCGCTTTTTATTTTTGCTGTTTTGAGCGTGAGTCTCTTGGGTCTTGCGTTTACATGGAGTAACACTTTTCATGATCGTATCATCACAGCGAAGCGTAGTTTGGTGAATGTGGCAGAGCAGGGCAACTATTGTACTTCATGGGGGAGTCGTATAGGTGCTTGGAAAGTGTCGCGTGATATTATTGAGGGTTATCCTATTATAGGTATTGGTATTGATGACAATATGCAAGCATTTTATAGGCTTATTGGTTCAAAATACCCTGAAATGATATGTGGCGGGAATACATTGGTACACATGCATAATCAATATTTACAGATATTGACACAAACGGGGTTAGTGGGATTATTTCTCTTTTTGGCAATATTCTTTTATATAGCAAAACTAGAGATAAGAAATAAGGAATATAAACAGATGAAAGCAATTTATCTGAGTGTTACGCTTTTTGCATTTGTCTCTGAAGTGTTGCTTCATAGACAGTTTGGTATGGCTCTTTTTGCGTTGATTGTGGGGATATTATTAGCACAACATAGGGTAGAGAATGAAGCTTAAAGTATTAGATGAAAGATATAGGAGTCTGCTACAGAAGATAAGAGAACATTTTCATGAAGCAAAACAGAGTATCTGGGATAAAAGAAATAAGATAAAGATTGTGCACTTTGGAGACAAAGAGATAACAGTAAAGTTGTTTAAGACGCCACATATGATTAACAAATTAGCGTATACCTTTGTTCGTCCATCAAAGGCAGCACGCTCTTATGAAAATAGTCTGCGTATCGAAGCGTTTGTTCCTTTGCCTATAGGATATGTTGAGTATAAAAAATTTGGACTACTCCATGACAGCTATTTTGTATCTGAACACTATGCATACGACTTTACAATTAGAGAGCCACTAACCCAAAGTGGATTCCCTGATAAAGAGACTATCTACAGAGAGTTTGCTAAATTTACTTATGCATTACATGAAAAAAATGTAGAACATTTAGATTATTCTCCTGGTAATATTTTGATTAAGAAAATTTCTAAAAAACAATACGAATTTAAAGTGATAGATGTCAACAGAATGAAATTTAGAGACCTTACTATGCAAGAGCGCTTAGAAAATTTTGCGAAACTTTGGGCAGATGATGAAGATTTGAGTATCATTATCAGTGCCTATACCCAAATGTGTGGTGGGGATAGAACTAAGGCAATAGAGATAGCACGCAAGGCTTCTCAGCAACACAAAGAGAAAACAAATTTAAAGAAAAAACTTAAAGGTAAAAAAGTTGTCTCTTCCTAATATTTCTGTTGTCGTGATAGCTAAAAATGCAGAAGAAACCATAAAAGCGTGTCTGGATGCTTTACGGACTTTTGATGAAGTGATACTCTATTTAAATGACTCTTCAGACAGTACGGAACAGATTGCTTTGCATTATAGCAATGTCAAGATTGTCAAAGGTACATTTGTAGGTTTTGGAGAGACCAAAAATATCGCAGCCAGTTATGCTAAAAATGATTGGATACTCTCCTTGGACAGTGATGAGATAGTAAATCGAGAACTCATAGAAGAGATAAAACATCTTGATCTCAGTAAAACCAATAGGATATACCAAATTAAAAGAGAGAACTATTTTCTAGGGTATAAAACGCAAAGTAAAGATATCATCACGCGACTATATCATAAAAAGTATACCCAATTAGACAAAAATACTGTGCATGAAAAGGTAATCATTCCCATGGACAGTGAAGTAATAGTGCTAGAAACAAGTTTCAAGCATTTAAATATTATACATATTAATCAAACATTGACAAAAATCATAAAATATACTGATTTGGGTGCAGAAAACAAAAAAATGTGTTTTTTCTCCGTAGTGATTGCCAAGGCACTGTTTGGATTTTTTAAAACCTATTTTATTCAAGGTAATATCCTCAGAGGTTGGGTAGGTTTTGCTCTGGCAATCAATACAGCCAACAAGCGTTATTACAAATACATCAAACAATTTATCAATTGTAAAGAAGATAAAAAATGAAAATATTAATTACGGGTGCAGCAGGGTTTATCGGGTATCATCTAGCGAAGGTATTGCTTGATCGAGGAGATGAAGTAGTAGGGATTGATAATATCAATGACTATTATGATGTCAATTTAAAATATGCCAGATTAAAAAATTTGGGCATTGTCGATGTAGTAGAAGGTAAAAAGAGTCTCTCTTCCATGTATGAGGGTGCTTCTTTTGTTAAGATGGATATTTCTGATACACAAGCTATCTATACGCTTTTTGAAACGCAGAAGTTTGATGCCGTGTGTAACCTCGCAGCACAAGCAGGTGTACGCTACTCTTTAGAAAACCCACATACCTATATCCAAAGTAATGTTTTAGGGTTTATGAATATCTTAGAGGCATGCCGTCACTATGGTGTAAACAATCTTGCCTTTGCCTCTAGCTCCTCTGTGTATGGACTCAATCAGTCTCAACCCTTTAAGACCTCTGATCATACCGACCATCAAATCAGTATTTATGCTGCGACTAAAAAATCCAATGAGATGATGGCACATACCTATGCACATCTCTATGGCATATCAACCACAGGACTACGTTTTTTTACCGTCTATGGTCCATGGGGTAGACCTGACATGGCACCGATGCTCTTTGCAGATGCTATTAGCCATGACAGGGCGATAAAAGTTTTTAACCATGGCAAGATGAGTCGTGATTTTACCTATATTGATGATATTGTTGAGGGGATTGTCAAAGTAATTGATAATCCAGCGACTGCATCTAGTGATTTTGACTTTCAGAAGCCTGATCCATCAAAATCATCAGCTCCTTATCGTATTTACAATATAGGCAATAATGCCCCCTTGTCTTTGATGACATTTATAGAAACACTGGAAGAGGCATTGGGCAAAAAGGCCCAAAAGAACTTTATGGATATGCAAGATGGCGATGTGGTCTCTACCTATGCGGATGTGAGTGAGTTGATGAGGGATTTTGACTACAAACCTGATACCCCACTTGCTACAGGTGTGAGAGAGTTTGTTAACTGGTATAAAGCATTTTATCACGTATAGTATGAAGTTTCTTATCTATATCTCACAGCCCTATAGTATCCCCATAGGAAGACCATTACAAGAAGAGATACGCTCTCGTGGGTATAGTGTCAAGTGGTTTTGTGATGAACCTCATACTGCAAATCATTTAAGCAGTGAAGAAGTACTTTTAAAGAGTGTACAGGAGGTAAAAACCTATGCGCCTGATGTGGTATTGGTGGCAAGCAATGTGGTACCAGACTTTTTCCCTGGTATTAAAGTGCAGATTTTCCATGGTTTTTCAGTAGGTAAACGCAGTGAAAGCAAAGGGCACTTTAATATTCGTGGGTTTTTTGATCTCTATTGTACACAAGGTGCCAGTACGACCAAACCTTTTGAAGAATTGCAAAAAAAGCATCACTATTTTCAAGTAAAAGAGACAGGCTGGTCAAAAATGGATCCATTATTTCCTTTAGAAAATAAGTGTAGTGATATCCCTACCATACTCATCAGTTCGACCTTTACGACCAAACTAAGTCTTGCGTATAATAGTGAAGCTGTCGAAGAGATACAGAGGCTCTCTAGGCTTGGTAAATGGAAGTTTATTGCCGTATTGCATCCTAAAATGGATAGGCAGATAGTAGAACAATTTAAAGCCATGCAGCATAAAGATTTTATTTTCTATGAGACAACAGCACTTATACCACTTTTTAAACAGGCAGATGTCATGCTGTCTGATACGACCTCGGCTATTAGCGAATTTGTGCTACAAAAAAAGCCCGTTGTGACACTCAACAACAAACAACCAGCCCCTCATATGATTAACATAACCGATGTATCACAGATAGAAAAAGCGTTAGAAGAGGCACTCTCTAAACCTAAGTATATTATGGAAGCATTGGAAGATTTCATAACCGTTACACATCCTTATAATGATGGTCAATCTAGTGCTAGGGTGATTGATGCGTGTATCGGTTTTATCAAAGAGCATAAGATAAAACGAAAACCACTCAATCTTGTACGTCGTTATCAGATACGAAAAAAGCTTGGTTATTGGGGGTTATGGTAATGAAAGCACCCTTTATCTGGGACAAGTACTCCGACCAGCCCTATCCACTCAAAGACAAAGCCTATAAGAAGCTGATGCGTAAAAAACATGTATGGGCATACCTGCCTCTGTTTTTTACGAACATAGTGTTGTTTCCTCTCTCTATACTCTTGATGCCATTTTTCAAAGGCAAAACGGTTGATAAGGAAAATTTTTATGGCATGGGAGTAGATTTAGACAAAGGTGAGGTGCAAATAGCGTTGATAGAAGAGCTAGGGGTGCAGCATCTGCTTATGCGTATGCCTCTTTGGGAGATGCACAGGATAGATACCTATGTCGATTTTGCTCAAAGTTTTGGCAAGGATAAAACGATACTGCTTAATATCCTACAAGACAGAGAGCATATCGAAGATAGAGCCTTGCTCGTAAAAGATATAGAGACTATTTTTGAGAAGTTTGGCTCTTTTGTTTTTGAGTATCAAGTAGGTCATGCGATTAACCGAACCAAGTGGGGATTTTTTTCTATGGAGGAGTATCTTGGATGGTATGAAGCGATTCAAAAGATACGTGATAGTCAATATCCCCAGCTTAAGCTTATAGGCTCATCGGTGATAGACTTTGAATTTCATTATACGATACGTACGCTCTTTAACCTCTTTAGGGTAAAATATGACAGATTCTCATCACTGCTCTATGTAGACAGACGTGGTGCCCCACAAAACAGACAAATGGGTATATTTGACACCAAAAATAAAATAAACATGTTGTATGCCATGGTAAAAATGTCACCTAAAAGCAGTAATGACATTTATATTACAGAAGTCAATTGGCCACTGAGTCATACTGCACCTTATGCACCTACATCAGAGTTAGAATGTGTGAGTGAAGAGGCATACAGCACCTATATGCAGACATATCACACTATAGCACTACAGACAAGAAAGATAGAACGTATCTATTGGCATCAGCTGATTGCTCCTGGGTATGGATTGGTGGATGATAGAGATGGTAAAATACGTAAAACAGAAGCTTTTGAAGCATACAAAAGGATGTTACACCATGCAAATATTTAAAAAACTACTCAATTACTATCTAGGTATGATAGCTATCTTTACACTAGGAAGACTAGGTCTTTTCGTTTGGCAATATGATAGACTTAGCCCCAGTGACAGCCCATTATGGCAGAGCTTTCTCTATGGATTGAAAATGGATACAATGGTTGCTTCGATGCTTCTAGTAGTACCACTTGTTGTACTTTCTTTTTCACCTAGCAGTTGGCAGAGAGTAAGCAACTTCTTTTTACGCTTTTATTTTGTCGTTGTACTGGGATTTTTGGTCTACATGGAAAACGCTACATTTCCTTTTTTTAATCAGTACGATGTACGACCCAATTTTAAATTTGTAGAGTACTTGGAGTACCCTGTAGAGGTGTTTCATATGCTTATCGCTGATTTTAAGCTCCCTCTTTTTATTGCTTTTGTGATGATAGCTCTGTTTGTCTGGATATTTTTACGCAGTACCAAAGAGAGTTTTGTTGAGGTCTTGAGTCTGCCTTGGCTCAAGCGTGCCGTATGGTTTTTGCCTATTGCTTTGCTTTTGTTTATAGGGATTCGCTCCTCTTTTGGGCACAGGGCTGCCAATATCTCTGATGCCATGTACTCCAACAACCGCATACTTAACGAAGTTACCAAAAATTCACTCTATGCTGTAGGGTATGCTATATACGCTAACAAACACTTTGCCTCCAAAACTATCAAACTCTATGGCAAGATGGACAAAAAAGAGGCACTCTTACGTATGCAAAGACGTTTAGATATCAGGGGTAATGATTTAAACAGTTCTAGTCCATTTAGCAGAGTAGAGGCTAGTCATGCAAAACCACATAAAAAAAATATGGTGATTTTTTTGCAAGAGAGTTTAGGCTATCAATTTGTTACCCCAGAGATAACTCCAGAACTTCTGAAGCTTAAATCAGAAGGTTTGTGGTTTGATGAAGCTTATTCTAATGGCACACGCTCAGTTCGTGGTATCGCAGGTGTGACATCAGGATTTTTGGCAGTCCCTGGCAAAGGTGTGGTTAAACGCTCCAAGTCTCAAAACGACTTTTTTACCTTTGCTAAGCTTCTAAAACCTCTAGGCTACCATACCATGTTTCTTTATGGCGGAGAGGCACGCTTTGACAATATGCGTTCGTGGTTTTTGGGCAATGGTTTTGATGAGATTGTAGAGCAAAAAGATTATAAAAACCCTACGTATGTCGCCACATGGGGAGCCAGTGATGAAGATTTGGTTAAAAAAGCCAACGAAAAGTACAACGCCCTCTACAAAGAGGGCAAACCCTTTGCTGCTCTCATGTTTAGCTCATCAAACCATAGTCCTTTTGATATACCTAAAGGACGTATAGTAGAGGTCAAAAAAGGGATAAACTGTGTAGAAAATGCTGTTAAATATGCAGACTATGCCATAGGCAAATTTTTTGCAGAAGCAAAAAAACTACCCTACTACAAAGAGACGGTTTTTGTCGTCATTGCAGATCATAATATACGTGTCTATGGTGATGATGTGGTGCCTGTAACGATGTTTCATATCCCTGCACTCATACTAGGAGAGGGGATAGAACCACAGGTATATACCAAACTGGCATCACAACCTGATGTACTTGCGACTGCACTAGATTATCTAGGCAAAGAGTTTCGTTACCCTATATTAGGCAAATCTATTTTTGCAGACCATAAAGCAGGAATAAACCTTATGCAGTTTAACGACAACTATGCCCTAAGAGTAGGCAACAAAGTTGCCGTAGTCAGACCCCGTGAACCTGCACAGACCTTTAGGTATGAGAACAATCATCTAGTAGAGACAGCCCATGAAAAAGAGCTAGAGAGAGATGCCCTGGCATTTGTGATAGGCTTAAATGTCTTGTATGATGAGCAGTTGTATCGGTGATTACTTTTGAGATATAGAGATATACTAGAGTAGTTTATGTTGATGTTCTATGAGGTAGGTATTGCAAGCAGTTATTGTATCAAAATAATACTCACTATTTTCAATGGCATGGCTGCCAATGGCAATCGTGTGGGCAATATGTGCATTGTGGGCTAAATCAATATCACTTTGTTTGTCACCTATCATCCATGAGTGTTCCAAATCGATATTGTGCTCAAAAAGAATGGCATCTACCATACCGATGGCAGGTTTGCGACAAAAACAGTTTTCTTCTGGTGCATGGTGGCAGTGATGAACGGCTTCTATCTCTATATTTTCTTTTTTAAACTCCTTTAGCATCCATGTGGTCAGCTTCTCAAAATCACTGCTCTCATAGTATCCTCTACCAATGCCAGATTGATTGGTCACAATAAAAAGAAGATAACCATGTTGAAGAAAAAGACGCAAAAGGGGAAAGATGCCCTCTATAAATTCAAACTCTTCAACGGTAGAGACATACCCATGATCAATATTAATCACTCCATCTCGATCAAGAAAAAGTGCTTTTCTGGTCTCACCGAGTGTCATTAATAGGCACCATCCCTTTTAAGCACAACCTTAATGGTTTTGATCAGGATAGTAATATCGAGCCAAAGTGACCAGTTGAGTACATACCATTTATCGATATTGACCCTAAAGTCATAATCTGTGTCACTGCGACCACTCACTTGCCAAAGCCCTGTGATACCTGGTTTTACCATATAATAATACTCAACATCCTCTTTGTAATATCTGTCTATCTCTTCTTGTATGACAGGTCGTGGGCCTACAAAGTGCATATCACCACGCAGCACATTAAAAATCTGTGGCAGTTCATCCAAAGATGTCTTACGTAAGAATTTGCCTACCTTGGTAATACGTGGATCATTTTTGAGTTTAAAACTATTTTCCCATTCTGCTTTGATTTCTTTATTCTCTTCTAGTAGGGTAGCTAAACGTATATCGGCATCTTGGTACATACTTCTAAATTTAAAAATAGGGATGGTACGACCTTTTTTGCCTATTCTGTTGTGCCTAAAAAAGACAGGTCCAGGGGATTCACTTTTGATAAACAGGGCAATGATACCAATAACAAGTAACAAAAAGGGTAGAAGCAAAATACCCAAGATATAATTGTAAAACTCTTGAAACCAGTGCCGATATTTACTTTTGAGCCTGTTTTGGTAGACAATAAGGTTGGTTTGTGTATTAGAAAGTTCATAGATATGTGCATGGGTTAAATCATAATCATCCATAAAGGGAATAAATATTACCTCATGTTGGGTTTTTATCTGTGTAGCAAGTATATGCTTGAGGGTCTGAGGATTGCCTTTGGATGCATTGACAAATATGGTAGAAAACGCTTCATCTTCTTTAGGTTTCACATATCCAAGATAGGGATTACCATAAATCTCTGCTGTTAAAAACGCATCATCTCCATAAATTTTCGCTTTTTTTTGCCATAGTTTCATGCGATAGAGTAGCTTTTTGCTAATATTTTTTGCTAACGGTATAAAAAATACCATAAAGAGAAATGAAAACCCAATGACCAAACGCGAATAGTTCTCAATAGATTTAGTCATTGCCAAATAGGCAAACACAAGAATAGCAGAAAAGAGTATCGCTTTGATAATCAGTCTGCTTTCATGCCAAAAATCATAACGATAGGTATAGATACCTTCATAGGCAAAGAGTGTTATAGGGATAAGATACATAGGGTAAAAGGAGAGGTACTTGTATAGAGGGATGGTGTGTACCTCTAATGTACCAAAAGTTTCTCTAAGTAAAAAAGCCAAATATACTGAAAGCACAATCATAACAATGTCGCAAGCTATAAAAATAGTTTTTGCTATGATCTCTTTCATTTAAAACCTTTGGATAAATACGCTTTCAATCTATGACTGCATACTAATTTTTATATACGATTGTAGCACTTCCTTCTACAAGCTCAACGACGATGTCTTCTTTTTTATCTGTGTGACGTATCTTGACTACTGAGGTTGCGTTGATATCTTTTTTTACTATTTTATCACCTTTTTTTAACGTATAAATTTGTGAGATAACCATCTCTTTATCAGCTTTATCGTTATTGCCTATACCACATCCTGCAAAAAGTAGTAGCGTAACTATTGAAATAACTATTTTTTTCATCATAACTCCTTAAAATGTGATACCAGTATCTGGTATTTCTGTGGTAAACGTGACGGTGTCTGCTGCATCATCAAATACAATATCTTTGATGTATGTACTAGAAACTACGGTTCCTGGATACGAACGTAAAGCAGGGTTGTATGGAGAAGTAAGTGCTTTAAACCATACAGCGGCCATACGACTGTAACCGTATGCGTCAGGATGGGTCGCATCTACGTAGTGGCTACTTGGTATGCTTGCATCATGGTACATATCTACAAGCTGAAGATGCTCACCTTTAAGCATATGGGCATATACAAGTTCTTTTAATTTTTTGTTAAAAATATCTATTCTTGCATCTGGCGCTCTTCTTGCCATGAGTTGGGCTACAATGACTCTGACATCTTTACCTGAAGTACTTTTATAATAATTGATTTGATTTAGGATAGCTTCTACACCAGAGGGAGTGCTTGTGTGATCATTGGTTCCTGCATGCAGGAGAATAATATCTGGTTGATAGAGTGCAAGTGAATCATAAATTAATGCTGCAATCTCATGGCTTGTCATCCCCATGTGACCTTCATGATCAGGGTCGATGGGTGGTTTCACATCATAGCCAGCACGTTGAGAGCCAACAAAGTCAGCGGTATAGTTGGCATCTTTGAGCATATACCATAGATAACCTCGGTACCCTGTTCTTATCCCGTCAGGTCTAGGATGCACGGCATCTGCGTAGGTATTGTCGTAGGTAAGTGAATCTCCTAAAGGCATAATGCGTATAGTGGTATTGGTATCTGCAGCTTGCAGCATGTTTAAGCAAAGACTTATGCATAATAATTTAAGTATATATGTATGTTTATGATACATCATAAAACACTCCTTTTTAAGTAGTTTGTACCATAGAATAATATCTTTTTTCTATAAATGTTTGTTTATTCCGTTCTATTTAGTACTATATGTACCTTAAATAGTACACTCAATAGATATTAATGAAAATGATATTAAAATGCATCTGTTATTGTATTGGAGCAAAGATGGATTTTACAAATAATATTTTTATTGTAATGATGGGTATATTTTTTGTTATCTATTTTACTTTATTTGAATCAAAATGGAAAGAAAAATGGGGATTTACTTCTCGTGACAGAGCACGTTTTGTTGCGGTAAGTTCCATACTTTTTTATATGACATGGTATCCTCCTGCTGTGTTGTTGCTTTTTTACCATGCATTGTTGGGAAAATATGGGGGGAGACTTTTATCTAAACAAAAGAGTATAAAGATTTTATGGTTTGTGCTTATTTTGGCACTACTTCCTTTACTTTTTTTTAAATATTATGATTTTTTTATCACATGGCTACATTGGAATACGCAAAGTACAAATGTGGTTTTGCCTTTAGGGCTTTCATTTTATACCTTTTCTATGATTGGCTATTATGTAGATATCTATCAAAAAAGAGTCAAGTTTCATGATGACTTTTTAGATATTTTGCTTTTTATTGCTTTTTGGCCACATTTAGCCGCAGGACCAATTCTAAGAGCTAAAAATATTTTTACAAATGTTGTAAAAGAAGAGAGACTGACGGAAAAAGTGGTTACTTTGGCATTGATACTTATTGCCGCAGGATTGGTCAAAAAACTTTTGATTGCGGATAATATTGGGGCGTATGTCAACTGGAATATTTCATATGGGATAGAGGATATGAGTATCCTTGATGCATGGGCAACGATGTTGGGGTTTTCTGCTCAGATATACGCAGATTTTAGTGGATATAGTGATATGGCAATAGGCTTTGCCTTGCTTATGGGCTTTAAGTTACCTGCGAACTTCAATTACCCTTATCGGGCGACATCACTAACAGATTTTTGGCACAGATGGCATATCAGTCTCTCGACATGGTTTAGAGATTATCTCTATTTCCCTTTAGGTGGGAGTAAAAAAGGTCCTATGCGAACCTATATCAATATTATGATTGTTTTTATCTTATCTGGTATTTGGCATGGTGCAGGGATAGGTTTTGCTATTTGGGGAGCTATTCATGGCTTTGTTTTGGTTTTGGAAAAAGCATCTGAAAAATTTTATTATAAAGTATCTAAACATTTACGTTGGGGTATCACTATGCTTATTGTGGTACTTGCGTGGAGTTTTTTTCGTTTAGAGTATCATCAAGCTCTCGTCATCATAGAAAAAATGTTTGGCTTCCACAATAGTTTAGTTATGAATCAGGCAAGTCCATACTATCAGTTTGTCATATTTTTTATGTTACTCTTTCTTGTGTTAGAACATATATATAGATTTTATACCGTTTCTAATAAAGGTGAGTTATTAGCCAATACCAGTAGAAAATCGATGCTTCTTTTGGGGTTACTTATTGGATTAGCATTGATTTTTAGTGGAGACCCTCTCCCTTTTATCTATTTTGATTTTTAAGCAGGTGATAGAGATGTCTAAAACAGAAATGAAACAAATTTTATATGCAATGCTCTATATGCTCACTACTTATATGTTTATGTATAGTCTGTTTCAAGATGTTTTTACACATAAACCATTAGCGTTTAGTTCAAAAGATATAGTATATTTACTTTTGTTTGGTATGCTTTTTATGATTGCGAGTTATATGTTTTTTAAGAACACGCTATCAACACTCTCCCATAAAACAGCATTAACACTTTTACTCTCCTCTGCGCTATTTGCCTTGATTTTGCAAAAGAATGTTATCTCTGGTGAGAAAGGAATTGCAGGAAATAGCGACCTATTTACTAACCCTCTATATCAAACCTATACTGCTTTGGCAAAAAAGTATGATTTGGATCTCTCCTTTACACGTAAAGTATGGGAGCAAAGAGGTCCTAGAGACTACAAAGTCAATGATATCTTCCGTCAAAAACCCAAATCTGTCGATATTCTCTTTTTAGGGGATAGTGCGATTGCATGGGGATTAATACCGCAGGTGATTGAGCAGATGACAGATAAGAAGGTTGCGATGTATGCCTATGAAGCCAATGTATTCACCACAGCCACGATAGCGTTATATAATAAATTGGCACACTATTATCTCAAAGAGGATGGGATAGTAATTCTTTCCTTTGATAATCGTAATAAAGCAAGAAACCCAGATTTGGTGAGTATGTCCGTGCGTCAATATAGAGAGATTATGCAGTGGAAAGATAAAGATTTCAGAGCGTATGCCAATGAGATTAATCCAACT
>JALSPX010000052.1 GCA_026985755.1 Sulfurovum sp.
GATAAGTATACTCCCTGCCATCATAAATTTGATGCTCTATACCTACATCTTCAAATTTGTCTGCCTGTCCCAATATTTGAAAAATCTTTTGTACTTCGGGAGTGTTTTCCGTTTTTCCAAGGGCATTAAGCAATATCTCCTTGGTTAGTTTTTGTTCTTTTGGCATATTTTCCCTTTATGTGTAATTTGTTTTGGTTTATTATAGCATAACCCAAATTGAACTTATGTAAATGTTGTAGTGGTTTATATATTGGTACGGTAAAAAACCAGTAATGCTGAGGAGATAACTCGGGTTATTATTTCATCTTCCTAATATTTTTTCTATGCTTTTTATACGTATTAGTAAAATCATGTACACCGGATTTGTTACGCATAAAGTAGAGATAGTTTGTTTTCGCAGGCAAGATAGCTGCCTTGATTGCTGTTGTACTCACTGCACCAATAGGTGAAGGAGGTAATCCTTTGTGTTTATAGGTATTGAAACGACTTTGATCAGTTTTGATACGTTTGGGGGTCACTTTTATATGGGAATATTTTCCATAGTTGAGTGTGCCATCCATCTGTAGACGCATGTTTTTTTTCAGACGGTTATAGATAACAGAAGCAACCAAAGGCATTTCTTGTTTGTTGGCTGCTTCTTTTTGGATAATAGAAGCAATGGTGAGTATACGATTCCATTGTGTTTGATTGTATTCACCATATGTTTGCATAGCTAGCTTTTTGTAGGTATGTTCTGAACTTCTCAATAAAAATTTGATGAGTTTTTCTTCATTCATCTCTTTAGGCACAAGGTAGGTATCTGCAGAGATGGAGGCTTCATGGTATTTGGCATACTTAGTATAAGCTTGCAGTAGTTTTGTCGCATTGATATCAAGTTTTTTTGCTGTTTGCTCTAAAAATATCTCTTTTGTTTCACCTGGAATCAGTGTAATTTTAAAGAGTTTAGCTTTTTTAGGAGCAATTTTTGCTTGGCGTAATTGATAGAGAAAATCAAGACGGCTTATCCTGTGTGCATGAAGATAAACATCCCCTTTCTTTATTGGTTTATTGGTGATTTTTCCTATAAATGATAAAAGATATCTATCGATAAAGCCAATATCATATCCTCTTTTATTGAGCTGTGATATAATACTTTTCGAAGTACTGTTGTGAGGGATAGTCACTTTTTTTTCTCTGGGATAGTGGGTTTCAATATCAAGTGTAATGTAAAAGGTAAGTGCAATGATAAAAAGCAGTACAATATTTTCTGTCCATGCTATCCATGTACTATTACGTAATACATTGATATTTTTTATTGTTATTCTCATGGCTCTCTTTTTTTGGCTTACATCAGGTATAGAAATTGACACTTTGAATATAGGTAAATTTAAGATAGAAAAATTATATCTCAAACTTGATAAAAAACTTACCCTTAAGGTAAAAAATATTGTTATCCCCAAAAGTAAAGCGAAACCTTCCTTTGATAATATAGATAAAACATTTGATACCATTAAATATCTCTTTACCTTTTTTGATGAAATTGACTTAAATCATGTATATTTTGAAGATAATAAAATCCATTTTGTGTTTGTTGATGATATTTTATATATCACAAGTGATGATTATGAAATAGCAGGAAATATACATAAAATTAAACAGGCACTTGTGGCAGAAGTTTCTATGTTAAAATTAAAAAAATATGATATGACATTGGTAGGAGAGTTGAAATATGATTTAAAAAAGAATCAACTGAGTACCACAGGTGAATATGATGCCTTTGGTATTACAGGTCATTTTATGGCCAATAAAAAAGAAGAAGTGTTAGATTTTAATATCACAAGTGATACATTTACAAGTTTAGAACCTCTAGCAGATAGTTTACCTATTAAAGAGAAGATAAAATCATGGATAAATCAAAAAATAAAAGCTCAAACATACAAACTTGATAGATTAGAAGGTAAAGGTTATGTAGGTGAAGATGGGTTTAGATTAAACTTCGATACATTGAAAGCAACCCTCAATGTAGAGCGTGCAAAAGTATATTTTCATAAAAATTTGGCACCTATAACTGCGGACAACTTTACTTTAATATACCGAAATTACGCACTGTATGCAAGATTGAATCATCCGAAGTACTTAGAAAGAAGTTTAGAAAAATCTAAAATTGCCATTGTTGGATTAGGAGATGAAAAGACACTTTTAAAATTAGATTTACATATTCAAACGCTTTTTGATGATGAAGTAAAAAAGATACTTAATGCCTATCATGTGCATATACCTATCAAACAAAAAGGCAAACCAATTGTGGGGAATATAAAGTTGATTATCCCTTTGGATAAAAAAGATAGTGATGAAAAAACAGTGGTAAATGTTGCAGTGCATGTGAAAAACTCAGAAGTGCAATATGAGAATATTACGTTACCTATAAAAAAAGCAAGCGTTCAATATGATAATACGCAAAGTGAACACTTAAGGGTAAATGCACTATTTAAAAAAGGTATAGTAAAACTGGGTGAAACAAAATTGCATGTACTTGAAGGAAAGGGAGAATATACAAAAGGGAAGGTGATTTTAGATGCTGTACATATTAAAGAAGATTGGTACGAGACAGTATTGAGTGGTACAGTGAATCTTACAAAAAAAGAAGGCAAATTCAAAACTGCGATAAAGTCATTAGAGATAGGGAAAAAAGAAAAATTTATTAAGATTAAAAATAAAACGATGCCTTTAAATATAACATATAAAAAGGGTGTTGAGCTTGCACTACCATCTCTAGGAGTAGTACTTAAAAATAAAAAAGAGACTATGGATATAACGGTTGAAAATATACAAAAAATAAAACCCTATCTAAAATATTTTCCCATTGATATTGATGGAGGAAGCCTTGAGATGATAGAAAAATCAGGAAATTATACATTTGAAGGTAGATTCAAAAGAGAGGCATGTTTTTTATATAGTAAAAAAGGTTTATGCCATACAACTATCCCGTTTACTGCCACACTGAAGCAAGAAAATTTTAACTTTTTTGCTTTTGGAAAACGTTTGCGATACAATGCAAAGAAATCACGATTACACCTTAATAATATACATATTGATTTGAAAAAATTTTTAGAAGAGAGGGAAAGGGGAGCAAAAAAAAGAGCCAAAGAAAAAAAACTTGTTATCTTAGGTAAAAAGTCAAATATCAAATATAAAACACATACATTAGTCATGGATAGTTATGATATAGAGATTTCACCCAAAGGAGAGATAAAAGCAACAGGAAGCTTGACAGGTGATATCGTTAACTTTTCAAAAAAAGGAAAAATATTTACACTCAAAGCACTACGTATTAAAGATAATATGTTACATCCGCTTGTTGGATTTGATGGGCTTAAAGATGGACGTTATAGTATGACACTGTCTGGAAATCCAAACAAGGTTATGAGAGGAAAAATTATTATCGAAGGTGGTGTGATGAAAAACTTTAAAGCGTATAATAATACACTGGCACTCATCAATGCACTTCCTGCTTTGGCAACCTTTAGTAGCCCTGGTTTTTCTGAAAAGGGCTTTAATATACAAGAGGGTGTGATTGAATATCGTATGCAAAAAGAGAATATTATTTTTGATTCAATCTATATCAAGGGAAAATCAGCAACAGTGATTGGTCAAGGAAGATTAAATATGAAAAAAGAGAGTATTCACGTTGATTTGGCAATACATACAGCGCGAGAACTTGGAAAAGTAGTAGGTAATTTGCCTTTGCTTGGTTATATTCTGTTGGGTAAAGACAAGAGTGTGACGGTAGGCTTAGCGATTCGAGGAACATTTAAAAATCCCAAAGTGAATACTTCTGCAGCAAAAGATATCTTGACACTTCCTTTAAAGCTTATTAAACGTATTTTAGAATCACCTGCTCATATTATCAACCAATAGAGCTGTTAGGCTGCAGTTTTTTCCTTGTAAAGTTTTTTTAGCTCTTTTAGTTCTTTTCTTAGTTTACTTTTTTCCATTTCATCAGTTGTCCGTTTTAAGAGTGTACGTATTTTTTTCAGTCTGATGCGTAGTTCACGTTCCATAGTTTCTCCTTGATTTATACCTGAAAGTGTAGGGTATAAATGTCAGAAAACTGTCAAAAAGGAGCTTATTCGTTGCGTAATACTGTTAATGGGTCTGTCTGGGAAGCTTTTCTTGCAGGGTAGAGTGCAGAGAGTAAGATGATAATGATAGTACCTATAAGAATCAATGAAAAATCAGTCATGGTTAGATCAACAGGTAACTTGCTTGTACCATAGACATCTTCGGGTATAGAGATAATATCGAAGGTAGTAAGTATCCAAATGCCAAAAGAGCCTAGAAGTGTTCCTGCCACTATCCCTGCAGAACCAATAAAGAGTCCCAATTTGAAAAAAATAGATTTTATCTCTTTTTGGGTTGCTCCCAATGTACGCATGAGAGCTATTTCACTTCTTCTACTCATGACAGTCATCAATAAAGAAGAGATGATATTGAGTGAAGCCACGAGAATGATAAGAAGGAGCACCAAAAAGAGTGCTTTTTTCTCCATCTCCATCGCAGCAAAAAAATTACCATTTTGTTGCCACCACCCTTCTATTACTACATTTTCAGGAAGTATGGCTCGGATAGCTTCTATTTCATCCAAGGGATTTTCTGTAAAGATATGTAATCCATCATAGGTGCCAGCCCTACGCTTGAGAAGTTTTTGAAATGCTTCATGTGTTGTGTACATAATTGCCTTGTCATAGGCTTTGAGTCCAGATTTAAATACACTATCTACAACAAAACGTTTTTGAAGAGGCATGGTCCCAAAACCAACTGCTTGTTGCTCTGAAAAATAGAGTGTCACCTTTTCACCTTTTGGTGCATTCATCTCTAGTGATAGACCTTCGCCTATGACAACTTTATATTTACTTTTTGTATCGCCCTTGGCCTCTTTGAATATGTGATTGATGGAGGCTTCTTTTTTGTAGTCTACACCATAAAGTAAAGAACCTTGTACTGCACCATCATTTTTACTTATGACCTGTGTGGTGTAGTAGGGTGAAAATTTGAGTTGAGGAAATTTCTCTTGAATCACTTGGATGAGTGTATCATCTACAGCTTCTTCTTCTAGGGGAAGTATAGTAAGAGGATAGTTCATGACAAAAAGCTTTTCTGTAAAACTTTTTTGCATGCCGTTCATAATTCCCATAGAAATCATAAGTACCATGACCCCTGTAGCAATGCCTAAAAAAGCCAATAGGGCAGAGACAAAGATAAACGGGTTTTCTTTATCGTATTTAAGATAATGTTTGATAATACGCCCAATAAATTTTTTATTGGGCGTTATGATGCTTTTCATTATGCCAATAGGCCTTTTTTGGGGCCACTTTGACCACAGCAGTTTTTATATTTTTTACCAGAACCACAAGGACAAGGTTCATTTCTTTTTGGCTTTTTTTCTGCTTTTATAGGTTTGTTCTTTTGCTCTATCTCTTCATCTGTGCTAAGTACAGCTTGGGCTACATCTGATTCTAGCTCTTCTCGTATATGTTCAACAGCAGCCTCTTCCTCTTCTGCTGAAGTAAAATCAAATTGTACAAGATGAAGTACTTTCACTGCTTCATGTTTTATACGTTGTACAAGATTTTCAAAGAGTTTGTATGAATCTTGTTTATATTCTGTGAGAGGATCTTTTTGATTGTATCCTCTAAGCCCTATACCTGTTTTGAGTACATCCATTTCATAGAGATGGTCTCTCCATTGTGGATCAAGGACTTGAAGATATAAGATACGCTCTATCTCTTGACGTTGTTCAGGGTCGAGTTGTGACATTTTTTCTTCATAAATATGTTCCATCATATCACGTATCATAGTAGTGAGCTCTTCTGGATCTTTTCCTTTAAACTCATTTGTATCTATTTCGATATGCAACTCTTCTTTGATAAGTGCTGCAAGTTTTTCTATATCAAAATCTTCTGTTGGCATACCTTCAAATATTTCTGCTTCAGAGAGTAAATGTGCTATATACTCTTCACGATTTTCTTTAATTTTGGCATCTATATCAAACTCAGGGTCAAGTAACTGGTTTCTAAAGGCATAAATGGCTTTACGTTGGTGGTTTGCTACATCATCATACTCCAAGATATGTTTACGTGACTCATAGTGTTGATTTTCTACTTTTTTCTGTGCTTTTTCTACAGAACGTGTTACAATTTTGGAATCAATATACTCACCATCTTCCACACCAAGTTTGTTCATGATATTTCTGATTTTATCTCCACCAAAGATACGTAGAAGGTTATCATCTAGGCTTAGGAAAAATTGTGATTCTCCTGGATCACCTTGACGACCGGAACGTCCGCGTAGTTGGTTATCAATACGTCTACTTTCATGTCGTTCAGTACCAAGTATCATAAGACCACCAAGTTCTCTCACTTCATCATCAATCTTGATATCCACACCCCGTCCAGCCATGTTGGTAGCCACAGTTACCGCACCCTTTTGACCAGCATTCATAATAATCTCTGCTTCTTGCGCATGGTTTTTTGCATTGAGCATATTGTGTGGTATTTTTTCTTTTTTGAGTCTCTCATCTATCATTTCAGATTTTTCGATCGATGCTGTACCAATAAGAACAGGTTGTCCTTTGGCATGGAGTTCTCTGACACGTTTGACGACCGCATCAAGTTTTTCGCGTTCTGTATTATAGATAAGGTCATTTTTATCTATACGTGCGATAGGTACATTGGTTGGTATAGAGATAACATCTAAATTGTATATTTGTGCAAATTCTGTTGCCTCAGTTTGTGCAGTACCTGTCATCCCTGCAAGTTTTTCATAGAGTCTAAAGTAATTTTGGTAGGTAATCTCAGCAAGTGTTTGTGACTCTTCTTGAATCTCTACCCCTTCTTTACATTCTAAGGCTTGGTGTAAGCCTTCTGAATATCTACGTCCTTCAGAGAGCCTTCCTGTAAATTCATCTACAATAATAATCTCATTATTTTGTACCACATAATCAACATCTTTTTCAAAAATATAGTGTGCTTTCAACGCTTGGTCAAGATGGTGTGAAAGTGCGGCATTTTCCAATGAATAGAGGTTTTCCACCTCAAAAAGGTCTTGTGCTTTTTGTAATCCTTGTTCTGTCATTACAATGGTTCTGTTTTTTTCATCTACGATAAAATCACCAGTGGTTTTTTCATCTTCGCCCGCTTTGGTTTCTATCTTTTCTCCACGTTCCATTTGTCTGGCAATGGCATCTGCTTTGGCATAATAGTTATGATCACGTTGTGTAGGACCAGAGATAATCAAAGGGGTTCTGGCTTCATCAATAAGAATAGAATCTACTTCATCGATAATAGCATAGTGGTGCTCACGTTGTACTTTTTCTTCAGCACGCACTTTCATATTGTCTCGTAAATAGTCAAATCCATATTCATTGTTTGTACCATAGGTGATATCTGCATCATATTGTGCTTTTCTGCCCATTTCATCATGAATCTCAGATGTAATACATCCTACACTATAGCCTAGAAATTCGTACAAAACGCCCATCTCTTCAGAATCTCTACTGGCAAGATAATCATTGACGGTCACCACATGTACCCCTTTGCCAGCCATAGCATTGAGTACCACAGCCAATGTAGCTACAAGTGTTTTCCCTTCACCTGTTTTCATCTCTGCAATATTACCATCATTGAGTACCATACCTCCTACCATCTGGACATCATAGTGTCTAAGTCCAAGTGTTCTTTTACTTGCTTCTCTGGTGATAGCAAATGAGTCATAGAGCACATCTTCTGTGCTTTTTTCGCCATTTTTTACACTGTTTTTGAGTGTTTCAAAAGCAGCTTTAAGTGCATCGTCGTCCATCGTTTCATATTTTGACTCTAGTGCGTTAATATTTTTGACTCTTGTGAGATATTTTTTTACAATTTTATCATTTTGTGTACCGAACATTTTGAGGAGGCTTTTTATCATCTGTTTCTTACCTAATATTATAATGGTGATAATTTTATCTAAATTGTGATTAATCTTTAGATAAAAATATGTATTGAACCCTCTGAACAACCTAGACGTTCACAACATCACTAGCTTTTGCCTAGGCTAGGTACTCTTTTGAAGACCTAGCCTTAGCTAAGTCTTCAATTCACCATCATTACACAATTTTAAGTGATACTAACCACATGTCAAGTGATATTTTGGTATATTTTGAGAATTAAAAAAGGATATTTATGACAAAAATAGTATTATTGTTTATGGTAGGATATTATGCAAATGCAGCTTCTATTGAGATGCCCAATAGTTTTAAATCAGATTTTATACAAAAGGTGACAAACCCTAAAAATAAAGTGCTTAACTACAGTGGAAACGTCTCTTTCTCTGATAGTACACTTTTAAAATGGGTCTATACAAAACCCACAAAAAAAGAGGTATGTACAAATGGAAAAGAGCTTACAGTTGTAGATCATGATTTAGAACAAGCATCACATTATCGTATTAACAAGGGATTTGATTTTGCCAAAATTCTTAAAAGTGCCACACTGTATAAAGACAATATATATGTTACAAACTATGAAAATAAAAAATATACAATTAAAATAGATAAAAAGAAACAATTACATAGTATTGCCTATTTTGATAATTTGGATAATAAAGTACAAATTAAATTTGAGCATGTAAAATATAGCAAAGATAGCTTAAGTCAAAAAGAGATGAATTGTACTATACCAAAGGCGTATGACATAATAAAAGGATAATAAGCCAAGATGCAATTACAAGAAATTCAAGAGATAATAGGAAACATGCAAAATGATTCTACCATGATGCTAGTGGGCGGAGTAGCTATTGCAATTTTGCTTGCTATTGTCTTGGTCATAGTCGTTTCTACGATGCGTGTCATATCTTATAAAAATAGATTTAAAAATCTCTTGATTGAAAATAAAGAGAAAGCCACATATATTACTGAACTAGAAAATGAGTTACAGGTATATAAAATCAAAGACAAAAAAAACAAACAAGATTTAGCACAGTTCGATGATACGAAAAAAAAATTAAAAGATGCAAACGATATGTATCGTTCTTTACAAAATAAATTTGCGCAAAATGAAAAAGAGTTAGAGCAAAGCAAAAAGATGCTCAAGGCAAAAGAGGAGCAGTATGATGCTTTGGTGCAAGAGTATGAGAGTGCCACAGAACGTTATAGTGAAGCATTAGAAGAAAATACCAAATACCGTACAACCAATGCCCGCTTGCTTATGAAGCTTGAAAATGAAGAGCGTTTTATGAAAACGATGAAAGAGAAAAAAGATTCTCAAGGTACACGGTAGTGCAAAAAGTTATCTATACCGAAGATTTGCCAGAGTATGAAGAGAGATCTTCGAAAGTATTTAAAAAAAATGGCAACATTGAGCGTAAATTTTATGAAGCAGCGTCATTAAGGCTACAATATGAACTGGTCAAGCTCCAAAAGTGGATTATCGATAATCAAAAGCGATTGCTTGTTATTTTTGAAGGAATGGATACCGCAGGCAAAAGCTCTACGATTAAAGAGTTCAATGCCTACCTAAACCCCAGAGAAGCACGTTCTGTAGCCTTGCCTAAGCCAAACTCCAAAGAGTTAGGACAGTGGTATTTTCAACGCCATATCAAACAGATACCTAACGCGGGTGAGATAGTTTTTTTTGACAGGAGCTGGTATAACAGAGCAGGGATAGAGCAGATCTTTGGTTTTTGTACACAGGAACAACATGAGCACTTTTACAGGCAAGTCAATGGTGTAGAAGAGATGCTCGTAGATGATGGCATACTCTTTTTCAAGTTTTACTTGAACATAAGCAAAGAGACACAACAAAACCGTATCAAAGACCGCGAAAACAACCCACTCAAAAGCTGGAAACTCTCCGAACTTGACTACAAGTCGATGGAAAAATATCATGAGTATGAGGTGCTCAGAGACAAAATGTTTCGTCTCTCAGGTACACCTCATGCCCCATGGTGTGAACTAGATGCCAATGATAAAAAACGTGCAAGGCTTAACGCTGTGCGTTATTTACTGCTAAATATAGCGTATGAAGGTAAAGACGAGAGTGTCATTAATGGAGTGGATGAGAAGATAGTGAGGTTGCACGCTTAGTTTACAAAGCTTCCCATTTCCTTTTTAACGTGCGTTTGAGCATCTTTTTAAACCCCTGTGGTGAGATGATGCTGAGTTGAGGTAGCCATTTTATGACAAGCTCTTCTAACTCATGTAGGCTTGTGACTGTGTAGTGTACTTCTATGTCTCCGTTGTCAAAGGTATGGAGTACTTTTTGGCTAGGCAAGTACTTTTTAAACAGGAAAAAGCGTCTTACTTTTTTTGAAACCCTTAAACGTACCAATATTTCATCATTCCCATAGACTGCCCATGGTGTTTGGATGTTGGCTATAAAGGTATGGATGTCACTATGGGGCATAAAAGTTTTGTTTTTATACTCCACATCTTCTATCATAGCTATGCGTCTAAACTCGAAGTTATTTTTAGAGCTGTTTTCGCCTACCATGTAAAAGTTTTCGTTAAGAAAAAGGATTTTGTAGGGTTTGAAGTTGGCATGCGAAATGGCTCTTTCACTTTTATAGCGTATTTTTATCTCTTTGTGAAACTTGATGGCATGTTCTAACTTTTTGATGACTTCATAGTTTTGCATACTCTCAAAAGGGCGAGACTTGAAGTTGTAAACCAACATAGATTTATCTACCAATGCTTGGGTTTTGTCACTAATGAGGCTCTGCTTTTGTGTCACTCCAAAGAGGTTGACTATGTTCGCTAGTGTCATGAGGTCTGTAGCGTGAAGTACATCATCTAACAGCACTTTTTTATACGCCCTATAACACTCTCCCTCTTTAGACATAAAGTCCCCAAAGAGTTCACGTATCAGTTCAAAGTCACGCCGTATGGTTCTGTCACTGACTTCATACTCCTCTGCGAGTCTCGTGACACAGAGTTTTTTACCTTCGTTGAGGTGTTTCAGTATTTCGATAGTGCGATAGAGGCTGGATTTTTGACTCATGATGGATCCATATTTAAAGCTTTTTTAGCGTTGTTAATATCATATTCAAAAGCCTTTTTATCTTCTTTATTTAATGTACCTAGATAACTTTCAAAATATGGCAAGTATCTATTATCTGGCATCTCAGTCATAGCAGTAAAAATCCATGAACCATAAAAAGGTTTTTGTAAATCTTCTACTATAATATCTTTTACACGTTCATCTTTACGTAATGCCAAACCAAGCAGGGCTTCTCCTCTTATGTCCAATACATCATCATTTATGTTTTTAAACAATGCATCACGTACTGTTTGTGTATTGGTTTCATTTATTTGTGCTAGAGAAAATGTAGCCCAGTCACGTACATCATCGTTTTTATCTGTCATAAGTTGTATAATCGTATCAACAGATTTAGAATCTGCATAGCCACCTAGTGTAAAAGATAAAGCTTCTTTTATTTGTAGAGATTGATATGATATACAAGAAGCCAACTTATCTGCATATCGTGTACATTTTTTATGCCCAAAACCATAAATAGCTGTTGCAACAACATCTTCATTTTTATCATTTAGCAACTTACCTAGCAGATGAACAGACTCACCTTTGTGCAATTTTGTTTTATAGCCAAATTGACTCAAAATAGAAGCAGCAATTTCACGATATATATTATCTTTTGAATAGGCTAGTTTTTTGGTTAATTGGAATACTTCTTTATTTCCTCGTAAGCGTAGAATATGCATATATTCCATGAAAATATTTTCATCTTCTTCGTGATACGCTTTTAATATAAGCTGTTTTGTAGATAGTTTTTCTAATTCTTTACGTGTCATAAATATCCCTCTACCGAAGCCTTAATCATCTCTATTAATTCCTTATCCATATACCCATACTCATCAGGTATATCCATCACAATTATTTTTTTATATTGCAAAAGCCTACCAAACTGGGCTTTAAGTCGCTCTTTGTGTTTGTGTTCCATCACGAAAATACTATCTGCCCATGCAATGTCTTTGGCATTGACGGTATGCTTCGCCTTTGGGCTTGTACCAGCGGAGCGTACATGCACACGCGGGTCTCTAGCATAAACTTTTTCTGCTGTAGGACTACGCCATTGGTTACGGGAACAGATGAAGAGGATGTTTTGCATTGAAATTACTTTGAATATTTGTAAAATATATTTGCATAAGGAGAGTCAAGACGTATAAATGTGATGCTCTTGTATGAAACTGGCACTAATTTAAAATCAAATTTACCTCTAGCATTAAAGTATTTCATTTGTGCTTTTCTCTTACCTACTTTTTGAATGGTTCCAATTTGAAATAAATCTTTTTTACCATAGATATGTTCACATATGATGGGTATTTGTAGAGATTTCAAAGTTTCCATCATCTCTTGTATGGAAGCCAATTTAAATTTTAACTTACTTTTTCGTTTGAATATCTCTTTTTTGATATGTTCTTTTTTAAGTAAGTACAAAAAGAATTTTTCATTTTCTGTATGTTTGATTTCATATATATATCACTCTTTTTAAATACGACTAATCCATCATAATCAAAATCTCTCATATCATTCATAAGTACATAATCGTCACTATAATCAAATATGAACCCCTCATAAGATCCTAAATTAAAATCTTTTGATGAAGTATAGACTTTGACAAAGTTTTCATTTTTAATATGTTTACGTAATAGTTTATTTAATTTCACAACCTACTCCAATTTTATAACGGACAAAATACGTCACTAAAATATTGTACCATCTTTTTAACAAAACTAAGGAGTAAAAAATGACACAACATTTTAAAAAACAAAACATACAAACGCAACTACAAACAACTAAGAGAAACACCAACAGGACAAGTAATGAAAATCATATCAAAATTCCAAGATTATTATGACATAGGTATAGCGTATGGAGTAGATGAGAAGTTACGGTTTGCTAGGGAGGCTGTAGAGGTAGAGACAGTAAGTGATAAACTTAGAGCCATCACAAAAATAGTTTATAAAAAACAAGGGCAGTACTATAGGATACTTTGTCATTATAATGTCATGCTCTTTTGTGGCAATGCCTACCCATTTGTGTATGTACAAGTAGAAGCCATACACAAACAAGACAAAAAGTTTTTCTATACAAATATAGATGAAGAGTATTGCTATAGTATAGAAGCATTAGATAGGTATGTGGCACAGTATGACAGACCCATTAGTGAGATTAGAAATGAATATGAAAAAGTAGGAAGCTACTATTGGCATGTAGATGATTTCAAAAAATACGTGCAAGGGCATTTTGATAAAAGTTATAGTGAATACATAGCTTTATTTGATACATATAAAGTGCCATATTTTTCTATAGAAACAAAATACACAAGCGACAAAAAACAGAACGAAGGTAAAGTGACCCGCACTCTATTATTAGCAAAACTCAAACAATATAAATTTGCAAAAGTAGTACCACCTATGCAAGCTTTCCAAGAGATAAGTATGTATCTGGGACAACTAGACCTAGCAGAAGACAACACTGTACATATAGAAGACAAGTACCTAGCACAAGGCAAAGGTTTTGACTGCTACAGTTTTAAGAAGATGCCTTCTAAGAGGAGAGAGAAGAAGTGTTAGACGGTATAGTTGCTAGCTATCAAAATCCTCTGCATCACGACTCGGTACTTTTTGAAGCATAGAGAGTAGATGCTCTGCACTCCCGTTGTCTGCTTTTTCTTGTAAATAATCATACGTTTTTAGTGTCGACAGTTTTTCAGCGATAGCAGTGGCTATAAACTGGTTCATCGAGATGTTTTCATGTTTTGAAAACTCTTTCAGACTCAAGCCTAATGACTCTGGTAATCTTAGTGCAACATTCATGGTAGTACTCCTTTATCAAATAATTCAGCAGGGGTGAGTATTTCTATATTGAAATGCTTCTTCACACCTGCAAAGTCTTTTGTATTGTATGTGATAATCGCTTTTGCTTCTCCATTGACTGCTGTCTCTAGTACCTTGTCATCAAAACTGTCTTTGAGAAAAGGTCTCCACAAAAAGTGCAACTTTGTTCTATGGGACACAGAGACAATGTCAGAGATAATCAAACGTATCTCCTCATGGCTAAAATAGTCATATTTTTCTCTATTTTTAGGTCGAAGAAGCACTTCTTCAAACTCTAACGCTAAAGGCACAGAGACAACGTTAAACCTAACACCCTCTTTAGCCTTCATTCCCAAAAGTTCTATAAGCCTATATGACTTACCTTTGTTTGAAAATAATGCGGATAATAATACATTGGTATCAATCACAATTTTATACATGTGTATATTATATATGATATACACTTAATATAAAATAAAATGATAAATCATATCGGACAATATACGACCAAAATACCCTCTATAATACTCCTAACAACATAAAAGGAGAACATCATGACCCTAAAAGAGTTAGGATTTAATGAGATAGACCATGAGGCGTTGGCAAAGACCGATACACCATACAAAATATATGCAGAACTACTCGATGAGACGGCACAAACACAGTTTGAAGATGTGCTAAGAGAACCTTATGTGACACGTGGAGCGTTGATGCCAGATGCACATGCAGGTTATACTATGCCTATAGGTGCTGTTTGTGCTACTAAAGATGTGGTAGTACCTCAGTTTGTGGGCTTTGACATTGGGTGTGGGATGTGTGCCTACAAGACAGACTACACCAAGGCAGAGGTGCAAACCCATGCCACGGAGATTTACAATGCCATTGTAGAGCGAATACCATTAGGCTCACGCAAACACAAAAACCATCAGCCTTTGAAGACAGATTTGGACATTACACCCTTTGCGGCGTCTATCCTCAACTCTACTGGGTTAAAACAACTGGGTACACTTGGAGGGGGTAACCACTTTATAGAAGTTGGGTATGGAGCAGATGAGAAAGCATGGATAGTCATACACTCAGGTTCTCGCGGATTTGGACACAAGATAGCTTCTCATTATATGATACAAGCCTATTTGCTAAAACATGACCAAAAAGATGCACTTGAAGAGAGACTAGAGGAGTTTACGAACAGAAATGCAGGGTTTAAAGAACACAATCCTGAGGGCTTTGAGAAGGCACTATTGAAGTTTAAACACAAGCAAATGTTAGAGTTAAATAAACAAATAAAACCTGATGACATCAAAGAGATATGTGGTTTAAATGTAGACTCTGAACTAGGACAAGCATATATCACTGACCAGAACTTTGCACTTAACTTTGCAGTAGAAAATCGTAAACTGATGATAGCACGTATTCACGAGGCTATGAATGAGATAATGGGTGGTAGTTGTGTCTTTGAGGCAGAAGATGAAACACGTTTTATCAACCGTAATCACAACCATGCAGACTTTGATGAAGTAAGTAAAGAGTGGATACACCGTAAGGGAGCCACCCATGCAGAAAAAGGTATGAGAGGCGTCATCCCTGGCAATATGCGTGATGGTTCGTTTGTAGTCATAGGCAAAGGCAATAAGGATGCCCTCAAGTCATCTTCTCATGGAGCAGGGCGTGTCATGAGCCGTAAAAAAGCCAGAGCCAATGTTAAACTAGAAGATTTTCAAGCCTCTATGCAAGGCATCACAGGTACTGTAGATGAAAACACACTAGATGAGTCACCTTTTGCCTACAAGGACATTTTTGAAGTAATGAGACTGCAAGAGGAGTTGGTAGAGATAGAAGAGCATATCAAGGTGCTTATCAATGTGAAAGATAACTCTAAAAGTAGGTATTAGCTATAATCTTAACATGAAAATACCAAGCATCCTAAAAACCATATCAAAAACACTACAAGATAAAAATGCCAAAGCCATCATAGTGGGTGGTTCTGTGCGTGACCATTTTTTAGAACTACCGATTAAAGACTATGATGTTGAGGTTTATGGCTTAGTAGAAATGGAAGAGCTAGAAGAAGTACTCGCTATGTATGGTTCGGTCAATTTGGTGGGCAAGAACTTTGGGGTGCTGAAGTTTAACTATGAGGGCGAAGAGTATGATTTCTCTTTTCCTCGCACAGAAGCCAAAGTAGGGGTAGGACATAGAAGTTTTGATGTAGAGGTAGATGGTACATTGAGTTATAAAAAGGCTGCCATGCGTCGTGACTTTACTATCAATGCACTGGGCTATGAGATAGAGACGGGGAATTTCCTTGACCCCTTTGGTGGGCAGGATGATATGCAGGCAAAGGTACTGAGACATATCGATGATGCTACTTTTATAGAAGACCCTCTGCGTGTCTACAGGGCTGTGCAGTTTTGTGCGAGGTTTGGGTATACCTTGGCAGAGGAGACCTTTGTTTTGTGTCAAAAAATGGTAGCTGAGGGTATGCTAGATGAGCTAGCAAAAGAACGCGTCTATGCAGAGTGGAAAAAACTACTACTCAAATCTCCTAAGCCTTCTGTAGGTTTTGAGCTCATGCGAGAACTAGGCATTACCAAACGCTATTTCCCAGAGCTTCATGCACTTATAGACGTACCCCAATCACCCAAGTGGCACCCAGAGGGAGATGTGTGGATACACACCATGATGACGCTTGATGCGATGCAGAAAGAATTAGGAATTAGGAGTGAGGAATTAGGAATGAAAGATAGGCAAAAACTGAAGTTTTTGTTTGCTATTTTATGTCATGACTTGGGTAAGGCTACCCATACTAGCATCGATGATGAGGGAAATATAAGAGCCATAGGGCATGAAGAAGCAGGTATCGAGCCTACAAAATCATTACTCTATAGACTTAGCGATGAGCATGACTTCATAGATGCACTTTTGCCTTTGGTAGAGCATCACCTCAAACCTTCACAATTTTATAGTGGCAAGGCAAAAGCATCTGCCTTTAGACGATTGGCTACCAAGGTAAATATAGAAGAGTTGGTCATCGTAGCCAAAGCCGATTTTTTAGGACGCACGACAGCAGAAT
>JALSPX010000053.1 GCA_026985755.1 Sulfurovum sp.
CATCCTTTGGTTGCTACTTCTGCCAATGTCACGGATGAACCTATCTGTACAAATCTGGATGATTTAGAGAAACTGCAAGGGGTCTATGACTATGTGCTAGAGCATGACAGAGAGATAGTCAATGGCTGTGATGACTCTGTGGTGATGGTAGTAGGGGAACAACAGATAGTTTTAAGACGTGCCAGAGGGTATGCACCTGTGAGTGTGAAACTCCCTTTTACACTCAATAAAAATGTTTTGGCAATGGGTGCAAACCAAAAGAGTACGATAGCCATAGGTTTTGGTAGCGAGGCGATACTCTCTCCGCATATCGGAGATTTGGACAGCATAGGCTCTGTGGGGTATTATGAGAAAAACATAGAGACACTCAAACGGATGTATGACTTTGAACCTGAGGTGATTGTACATGATATGCATCCAAACTACGAATCCACCAAAGTTGCAAAGCAACTCTTCACTCTTCACTCTTCACTCTTCACTCAATCTGTCCAGCATCATTATGCACATATATTGGGTGTGATGGCAGAGAAAAATCTTAGCGGCAAGGTTTTTGGTGTAGCCTTTGACGGTACGGGGCTAGGGGATGATGGCAAACTTTGGGGTGGGGAGTTTATGCTCTGTGATTATGAGGGCTATGAACGTGTGGCACACTTAGACTACTTTAAACTCTTAGGAGGAGCTAAAGCCATTAAAGAGCCTAGACGGGTAGCACTTTCATTACTTTTTGACCTTTATGGTAAAGAGACACTCACACTTAAGAACCCAACAACACAGGCTTTTAGTGCAACAGAATTAAAAACCTATTTTGTTGCATGGGAAAAAGGGCTTAATGCTCCCCAAAGTTCTTCCATAGGACGACTTTTTGATGCTGTGGCTTCACTGCTTGGCATATATCAAGTGATGTCTTTTGAGGGTGAGAGTGGCATGATGCTTGAAGCACTTTATGATGCATCTGTTATAGGAGAGTATGACTTTGGCTATGAAGATGGTGTGATAGATGTCTTGCCTCTTATCAAAGCGTTACTCAATGAAGACGATAAGATTGTCGCTGTCTCTAAGTTTTTTCATACTTTGGTAGAGATGATAGCCGTAGTATATGCTAAGTATGAAAACTTACCTTTAGTGCTGAGTGGAGGTGTATTTCAAAACAGGGTACTTTTGGAGCTTGTTTTCAAGAGATTTTCCGAAGCTATCGTACCAAACCTTTTTCCTCCTAATGATGGAGGAATTGCTTTAGGGCAGGTGATGGCTTCAGCAAATCTTTAGTATATATGTACTACTATTTGTACATATGTAAGGAGTTTTTATGAAAACAGTAAATTTTTCACAAACCAGACAAAACTTGGCATCTACATTTGATAGTGTTGTTGATAACTCAACCCCTATTATTGTAACGAGACAAAATAAAGAACCCGTTGTAATTATTTCAGTAAAAGATTATCGTTCTATAGAAGAGACAGCATACTTGATGCAAAGTGAAGCCAATGCAAAAAGATTGAATCGCTCTATTGCACAACTTGAAGCTGGATTAGGGATAAAAAGAGAACTTATTGAAGAATGATTTTAAGCTTTTCCGATGATGCTTGGGATGATTATTTATATTGGCAAAATCAAGATAAAAAAATACTCAAAAAAATTAATAAACTCATAAAAGAGATACAACGCTCTCCTTTTGAAGGCACAGGAGAACCAGAACCCTTAAAATACAACTGGTCAGGATACTGGTCTAGACGCATCACGATAGAACATCGTATTATCTATAAGGTATATGAAGGCACTGTTTTGATTGCTCAATGTCGGTATCACTATAGGTAAATTTGATATCAAATTATTTTTATTGACAATATTCTCTTTGAATTAATTGTGTAGAATCATTTACATCTAAATATTCTGTCGCATTATTTATAGGCATAATATGTATATTTTTTATATTTGCAGATTTAGACATAGCAATCGTACTTAAAGAATAAAAATCTTTTCCATTAGATAGTTCTTTACAAATATTTTCAATCTGTTTTCTATGAAGTAAATCATCCAATTTATAAGCATAAGTAACTCGTTTTTCTCTACCTAAAACGTAGAATATATGATTGTCTTTTTGAATTAAACGAGGAAAAAAATGTATATCCTGATAAATTTGAAGAAAGAATTTTTCATTTTTTTGAGAGAACATAGCCTTAGCTAGTGACAATACTATCGTTATTGCTAATATGTAGACAATAGACATCAAAATAATTTTATATCTTCTTTTGTATTTAATTTTACTTATATCGAGTGGATCAGAGTGATAGGTAATAGCACTTGCAAATATAATACTTTAGAACAATTAGTACCAAAAGAACCATTTTGTTGAGCTCATATAGTGAATATTCTGCAATAGATAGTATAGCTTTATAATCAATCAATTCGGATGGATAGCCATTATTGATTAATTGGCTATAAATGAGCATTATCAAATTAGCTAATGCCATAGCTATGAAAAACTTAAAGTATTTACTTAGACCTTCATAACTAGAAAGTAAAAAATTAGTACCAAATGTAGATAGATTATGAATAAACTTTGAATCAAAATCAGAATTTATTTTATCTACATCACAAAATTCATTTATTAACTGATACAGTTTTTCGAATTGTTTTTTATTTTCTTTGTCATCTACATTAAAAATATAAAATTCTAAATACCCTTCAGAACCTTGAATTATTTTTGATTTTAGATCATCTATATTATTTTTTGCATTTTTTCTACTAAGAATTATGGAACGATATATACTATTTTCAGTTCGATAAAATACATATACAGTATGTGAATCTAACTGTATCAAGATTTATACAACTTAAAAGCATAGAATATGAATTTTCTTTGGATTGTAAAATCTCTTTGGTATTACGTTTGCACGTATATTTATATTTTTTAAATTTTTTTAAATGATTAGTATATTCACACATAAAGAAATACCTTTTATATTTATTTTTGCTACTATACCATTAATCTAAAAGAAAATTCAAATCCAGCTTTTGACGCCTAGCATGTGTACCGTCACAATAAGGGATACATGTACTTTTTTTACATAAACAGAGTAAGGCTTCAGCATTACGAGTAGCAATGAACTCTTTGGGGCTAAACACTGAACCTTTATGGCTACCATCACAGAGCACACCATCAGCACTTTTCCCACAGGTACAGAAGTGATAGGTTTTGCCTTTGTCAAGGTAGACTTTTACGGGGTGTTTCATGGTGTATCCTTTCAAGTAGTGTACTTGATTTGTCTTAAGTTTTGTGTGTTAAACCGCCACTCTGCCTCTTTTAAATAGTAGATAAAGTGTGCATCACTTACGCCTTTGTATTGGCAGATAAATGTCTCGAAGTAGTCCCAAAATTTGGTGATGGTGCTTTGTGCTTTTGTGAGTTTGGCTACTTTGTTAAATTTGAGGTATTTAAGAAGAAGTTTTTTAGACTGTTCATCTTCACAATCATAGTGTATATCTCTGGTATGGGGCATCATGATATTGTATACTTTATTGTCATAACTCATGGTGAGGAAGTGTTGCAGTTTGTCTATAGCTTCTTCAATATTTAGGCTTTTGGGTAGATAAAGGTATTCATCGTATCCTGTTACTCTATGGCTATTGCGCTTATACATCTCATCGGCATAGAGTGCAAGGCTTCTTCTAAAGTTCTCATAATATTTATGTACGGTAGCAATGTGCATAGTTGTTTGTCTTGATGCTTCACGTGCATTACATCCTTCTAGAAAAAGTGATTCAAGTTTCTTTTCACGTGCTACTTTTCTAGGACTGAACTTTCGTTTACATTTGCCACACTTACGTTGTTTGTCTGCCAATTGGTAGGTATAGGGGTATTCACAATAGATACATTTCATAGGTTATTATAAACTTTAGTCCTTAAAATAGAGTAGAAATTAATTTTTTAATGCCTACTTAAACTTACTAGACTACTATAGTGAATATACATTCATTTATTGGAGGTCAAAGTATGGAACTATCCTTACTACTTATTTTTTGGTATGGTATTTTGCATGCCTTTGGTCCCGACCATCTTACGGCTATAGCGGACTTTTCAATAGGAAAGAACAAACGTAAAACACTGCTTATTACCACACTATTTGCCATTGGGCATGGCTTGAGCCTTTTTGTGTTTGCCAAAGTGTTAGAATCTGTAGCTATCTCTGAAGAGTTACTTGCCTATGGTGATGTTATCTCAGCGACAGTCATTATTGTAATGGGTGTCTATCTGCTTTTTATGGTGTTTACGCAGCGTATACAGCTAGGCAAACATACCCATGAAGGCAAAGAGCATATACATATTTGGTTTGGAAAATCGCATGAACACAACAGCGATAATGTAGCTAAAACCTCTTCTCTTACACTTGGGCTTCTGATGGGTGCAGGTGGTGTGAGAGGTATGCTTATTACGCTTGGTGCTGTACAGGGTGGTAGTGTTGACTTTACCATGGTAGCTGCATTTACAGCAGGGGTGATGCTTGTGTTTGGGGCATTTGGATTTTTGATGCTT
>JALSPX010000054.1 GCA_026985755.1 Sulfurovum sp.
GGCTTTGAGGGCTTCGAGTATGTGATGTAGCTCTTCTCGTTTAGCATCATTTTTAATATACTCTCTATAGCTAGCGAGGAGTTCAGGCTTGAAGTTACGTATGCCTGTAGCCACAAAGACTTCAAAGGGGTCATAGTGCATATAAAACGAGCTGCTTTGCATACGATGCGTCTCTCCCTGCCAAAAGATAATGCCTATACGCTCTTTGATGGGATCGAGTCTATGAAAGCGTGCATCACGGTAGATACGAAAGAGTGATTTGTTTACCTTGGGTATGGCATGTATGTTAGGCACAAGTATTTGCAAATGTTCGCCCATCTCTTCGACATAGGCTTTGTTAGGCGAGACGATGTACTTCTCATACTCCTCCTTATGGTCATCTAGCCACTCTTTGGAGTTGTTGATGATGATGTTAGAGAGGAACTCTAGTCCCTCTTTGGGGAAACCTTTAAACATCTACACGCCTGTCCTCATTGGCGCCTAACTCCATCACCTTCCACGGCAACCCTTGCATCATAAGTTCTTCCATAAATGGGTCTGGGTCAAACTCTTCCATGTTAAAGACACCTTTGCCTTGCCACTTGCCCTCAAGCATGAGTTTGGCGCCTATCATGGCGGGTACGCCTGTGGTGTAGCTCACCCCTTGACTCATGACTTCTTGGTAGCATTTTTCATGGTCTGAGACTTGGTAGATGTAGACAGTTTTTTCTATGCCATCTTTGAGCCCTTTGGCAAAGATACCGATATTGGTCTTGCCTTTGGTGCGTTCTCCTAGGCTCGCAGGGTCAGGAAGTAGAGTAGCTAGGAACTCCATAGGAACTATCTTCATCCCTTTGTGTTCTACCTCTTTGATGCCTAGCATCCCTACATTCTCCAGACACTTCATATGCGTAAGATAGCTCTCTCCAAAGGTCATAAAAAAACGTATACGTTTAAGCCCCTTGATGTGCTTCACTAGTGATTCCATCTCTTCATGGTAGAGTAGGTAAGAGTCCTTGGCTCCCACTTCTGGGTAGTCCCACACTTGTTTGATAGCCATAGGTTCGGTCTCTATCCACTCCCCTTGTCCATTTTCATTTTTTTGCCAGTAACGCCCCTTTGCACTCACTTCACGGAGGTTTATCTCTGGGTTAAAATTGGTCGCAAAAGGGTAGCCATGATCACCTGCGTTACAGTCGAGTATGTCTATAGTATGTATCTCGTCAAAGTAGTGTTTTTGGGCATAGGCACAAAAGACATTGGTCACCCCTGGGTCAAAGCCTGAGCCTAGTAGTCCCATGATATTGGCTTCTTTAAACTGTGCATCTCTAGCCCACTGCTCTTTGTACTCAAACTTTGCAGTGTCTGGGTGTTCGTAGTTGGCTGTATCTAGGTAGTCTACCCCACACTGGGTACAGGCATCCATGATAGTGAGGTCTTGGTAGGGTAGAGCCACGTTGATGACGATGTCTGCATTTACACGTGTTATCACTTCGACAAGCTCAGTGACGGAGTCTGCATCTACAGTCATGGTAGCTAGCGTAACGCCCGTTTTTTCTAGCACATTTTTGGCGATGGCATCACATTTACTCACTGTACGAGAGGCAAGGGTAATATCTCCAAAAGTGTCACTATTCATAGCACACTTAAAAGCAACGACGTTTCCCACGCCGCCAGCACCGATGATGAGGGTTTTTTTCTTCATAAACAACTCCTAAAATAATGGCATTATTTTAGCATAATTACGTAGAAAATTATCCTACAAGTCTCTTTTTAAGAGCCACAGCGGGAAGCCACAGTTTGGAAAGTATTTGTTTAAATTTATTATCGTTAGAGACCCAAATCGTTGTTCGTGGTTTGTCTAACACTTTTTCATGAAGCGTGTATCCATAAATTGCTATGGATGTTCTAGGTTTATCTGTTGGAAAATGTGTCAAATCATATCCATGTAACGTATAAGATCTACAATGCATAATTACCAGTCTATTCATAAGCGGTTCTACTTCAATTTTTTCACCTGTACGTGCATCTTCAAGTTTGAGTGAGCCACCATATTCAGGTTTCCAATCTTTGTTTAAATAGAGTAGAAGATTGAGGTTTCTAAACCAGTGTTCATGTTTTGGGTGGTAGTTAAAGTCAGCATGCATATCCAAATGTGCATTCTCCACACCCAGGTGCACACCACCACCATGGAAATCTTTATCTATAAAAATATCTTCATTGGTAATATATGAGATAAGTGTTGCAAACTTATCTGAAGTGATATCTTCATAAAATTTTTTATAATTCTCTGAAAAACCAGTATAGTCGGGATACTGATATCTATTTTTAGAAAAAAACGGATCTTTAATTTTTTGGCTTAGGTCAGGTTTGGGTGCCTCAGCATATAATTTTTCAGCAGCACCTTCTGCTAAAAAATCATCTATAGCAATGTGTGGAAATGGTTGTGCAGCTAAAAACTGCTCTCTTAATGTCTCTTTTTCGCGTTGTAGTTTTTTAAAATTGATCATTCTATATTCCCCAATATAAGTGTTGACTATTTTAATTATAATATTTTTATTCTTTTTTCTATACTAAAAGAGAGATATTTGGTGAAAAAAATGATTCAAGAGCATTTTATTATATTTTTTAATAAATAAAATTTATCTAATTATGAAATATACCAATAATGAATTATGATGTCTAAGATAAAAAGTAATGGAATAAAAATCAGCGTACTTAACAATATAAGCGTAGTCACATCCTTAGGCTTACAGTCATACAGTGAAGCTAGGTTAATGTTCGCCACTGCCAAAGGTACCATCATCTCCATAAAGAGTATGCCTTGTACAAATAATGACAAGTCAGTAAAAGAGAGTATGAATGCTGTAGCCAAAGGAACAATGACAAACTTTTGGCTCAACGTGCCTAACATAAGTTTAGGATGTAACTCTTTGATGCGTATGCCTTGCAGAAATGTACCGAGTAAGAAAAGTTGCAAGACGATACCTGCGTAGGCTCCCATCTTGAAAAACTCTTGTATCTGTGTGCTAAGTGGTATGTCATAGATGTTGATGAATATGGCTACTACCGAAGCAGGAATGATGGGGATTTTAACGATGTTAAAGAGTGAGTCTCTTATGCTAAATGAGCCACGTGAGTAGATATACACACCGATAATGTAGACGACAAAAACATTGGCAATATTAATGAGTGTGGTGTAGATGACAGACTCCTCACCAAAAAGTGCGATGCCTAAAGGGATGCCAATGTTGCCTGTATTGCCCACAAACCCTGCTATACTAAAGATAGCACGTTCTTTCATATCTGTAAATATTAACTTGCCTAAAAGTATGGTAGGGATGAGTATAGCAAGTATGATAGCCAGGTAAAGCAAGGGCACATAGACATGCTCAGCATGAAGTTTCGCTGTAGAAAATCCCCATATTGTCACAAAAGGCTGTAAAAAATAGACAGACATAAGGGTAAGTGTTTTGGTGCTCATCTCCTCTTTGAAGATACGTTTGGCGATGTAGCCAAGAACGATGAAGAGGTAGACGAAGATGATGGAGAGTAGTGTGGTTATCATGGTAGGATTATAGGTTGTTTAAACTTAAACTATATGCCAACTATTTTTTACGCATATCTTCTAACGCATACGTTTTGTACTCCACAGTATATTTTTTGTGCTTTTGCAAAATCTTCTGTGATTTCTTTTTGAGTAGGGCTAGGTTTATTTTTTCTGGGTTACGCTTTACTTCTGCAACGAGTATCTTTTTTTCATCCTCGTTGATTGCAACGATATCAATCTCATTTTGGTTGCCTCTTTCCCAGTATGTACCTATGTTAGAATACTTGCCAGAGAGTTTAAGTTTTTCGATAAAGAACTTTTCTAAAAATCTACCACTATAGGTGTTGAAATCTCTTTTAACAATAGATTTGATGTAGCTATAGTTTTCTATCTCTATGGCTGAACGATTTTTGTAAATAAAACGAAACCAAAAGTGAAAAAAGTTATCTATAATCTCATATTTTACTGTTCTGCTGCCTTCTTTGGCAAATATGGGTTTCACTTTTTTGATAATAGTATATTCATTTTCCAGCCTATCCAAATAGCCTCCTACGTTTTTCTCTAAGATACTCTCTATCTCTGAACGCGATGTTTTAGACGATGAGATGAGTGCCAGTATGGAAAAGTAGGTAGTATACTCTTTACCAAACTCTTCAATAAGCAAATTTTTACCCTCGTCAAGAAACAGAGAGTTTTCATCAAAAATAACATCTAGCTGACTTTCAAATGTAAAAGCTCTATGGTCTACAAACAACTCTACATACTTGGCAACACCACCTGTAAAAATATAAAAAGAGAGTAAATCGTCATCCGTATAGTTGGGGTGGTGTTCTTGGAGTATCTCTTGTAGCGTGAGGATGCTAAATGGTTTTAGATGCATCTTATGATTTGCACGACCAAAGAGGGGTTCTTTTTTATCTTCAAATATCTTTTTCATCAAAGAGTAGATAGACCCACTCAAAATGAGATTTATTTTACTCGCATCTTTATGG
>JALSPX010000055.1 GCA_026985755.1 Sulfurovum sp.
ACTCACCATCTCCAGAGATTTTCAGGCTTTTCATGGCCTGTATGAGGTATTTTTCTTCATTGCCTGTAAAGGGTGGTCTGTTAAAAATAATCATTATAAACTCCTACTCGTGACTATGATACCCGCTACAATCAAAAGCAAGCCTGAGACTTTTTGCCATGTGATAGGCTCATTAAAGAGTAGCACTGAGAGTAAAAAGACCAATACAAAAGCCCCACTCATAAATGGGTATGCATAGGAGATATCAAATTTTGTCATCGCGGCCATCCAAAAAAATGAAGCAATAAACGCTGCAAAAAATCCAGAAAAAACCCATGGATCGAATAATATTTTAATAAGAAAAAACACCTTGTCCGTAAAGCCACCATCAGGAAGAGCCCCAATGCCATTCATACGCCACTTGAGCACTATCTGTCCATAGACTGTAAAAAATATGGTTCCAAAAATATAAAAATATCCCACTGTTATACCTTTTGTTTTAAATTTTTTGGCACGATGAGTATGCCTGTATCACTATGTGTACGTACTGCTTTAGCAGGTGTGCCTACGTACATTGTATGTGCTTTTGTATTATCCAATAAAAGACTGCCTGCGCCTAAGAGGGTTTCATCTGCTAATTCTAGCAGTTCAGCCACTGTTGCTTTGAAGCCAATGAGTGAACTCTCCCCTATAGTTGTATATCCACCGACTAGAGAGCCTGCTGCCAAGATACTGTGTGCTTTTACCTTGCTATGATGACAGACAATGACCCCAGAGTTCAGATAACAATTTGCTTCAATCGTAGTATAGGGTTCCAAGATAACCCCTGGCAGGATAAGACAATTTTTTCCTATTGTAGATGTGCTATCTATCATTGCCTGACTACTGATATAAGATGCAATAGGAAAAGAGAGTGCTGCAATTTTTTCAAACAGCACTTTATGGGTACGGACACTTTTGTACCCAATGGCTACAAAGATAGAATGATTTTTGGGAGAGAAATGCTCTTCTATAGTTTCCAGTGTCACGATAGGCAAGCCATCTAGTGTATCTTTTGTTTTATACGCACTATCAACACAAAATGCCACTACCTCATAGGCACTATCACTTTGAAAATAGTGTGCAATCATTTGTGCAAAACTACTCTCTCCATAAATAATTAACTTTTTATTTTTAACGTTCATAGAGTCTTTTACCTAGATGATTTCATCTATGATGTAAAGTGGTCTATTTTTAGTTTCATCAAATATTTTTCCTAGGTAAAATCCAATGAGTCCAAGATTAGCAAACAATAAACCGCCAATAAAATAGATAGAAACCATCACACTTGTCCATCCAGGTGCTACTTCATCTGCGATAAAATATTTGAGTATAAGATACAGTGCATAGATTGCAGATAAGAATGCAAGCCCAAAACCAAACCTAATAGACATCCTCAGTAGTTTGTTGGATTGCGAAACAATATTATCCATGGCAAGCCCTATAAGACGTTTAAAATTGTATGAGCTTGTGCCTGTCTCACGTTCGGCATGTTCAATCTCTATGTATGTACGTTTAAAACCAAGCCATATGACGAAAAAAGTATAAGGGTGATGTTGCTCTTTTAATGCTTTAAGACCCTCTACAACTTTTCTGGAGATAATACTAAAATTGCCAATTGTTGGATCTGTTTTTGTATCTGTCAAGTAATCATATACAGCGATAAAGGCTCTTGATGCCCATCGTTTACGCCTACTGTGTTTACGTCCAATACGTTGACCAAATACCGCATCGTAACCTTCTTGGGCTTTGTTATAAAGCTTGATAATCTCTTCGGGTTTATCTTGTAAATCACAATCCATCACTACAACCCAGTCCCCTTTGGTATGTGCCAGTCCAGCGGCGATAGCTTTATGTTGTCCAAAATTTCTAGAGAGGTTGATGCCTTTAACTCTATCATCTTTAGCAACAAGTGCTTTGATAGTATCCCAAGCATTATCAGGGCTTGCATCATTCACTAGAATGATTTCAAAATCTTCAGAGATAGTAGAGAGTGACTCTTCTAGTCGGGAATATAAATTTTGTAAGCTATCACAACAACCATAAACAGGTACTACCACCGATACTTTAGGCATTTTCACGGGTCCTTCAAATGTGAATTAATTATTGAACCCTCTGATTAACCTAGACATTCACAATGGGTTTTGCAAATGTAAGATTGTGCAAAAGATTTATAAGTCCTAGCCGTAGCTAAGACGCCTTAAATATTTTGTGCAAGATTGCGTTTGCAAAGCCCACCCTGCGGGCATCACTAGCTTTTGCCTATGCGTTGTTACTCTTTTTCGACTTAGCCAAGGCTAGGTCTGTAAAGAGTGCCTAGCCTAGACCTTTGTGCTTGCACTCTCTTTGAGAAAAGCTAGTGATGTTGTGAACGTCTAGGTTAATCAGAGGGTTCTATGAAACAAATTATAGCACTTTATGCTACTTTTCCCCTTAAGATTACGTTATGTTTTGAGATGGATTTTAGTATGTTATAGATGATTAGAAAGGAGTAGTGTAACGTGTTGTATACACGTTACACACAAATTTTATTATTATATTTGGGCTATAAAAGTTCTTGAATTTTAGCATCTATTGTAGCTGTAGGAAATGTTGAGAGTATTTTCTTGTACACTATACTACCATCTTTCGAGAGTATCATCAAATAAGGAACCGCTTGGCGGTCATATCCTGTTAATTTTTTGATAAATGAAAACATTTTTCCTGTCTTTGCTTTTGCTACGGTATCATATTTTTGTTTAGATGCATTGAGTAATGTACCATAGCTTTCTAATGCAATCACATACACATCGTTTGGATATTTGTTTTGAATAGCATTGTATGATGGTATAGAGGCTACACAATGTGGACAGGTGTCTCCATAGACTTCAAGAAGTACTACTTTATTCTCTTGACCTTCAAATATAAAGCCTTTAGCCGTTCTGTTTACTTTTATTTTTTTCCCACTTGTTGTGGTGATTATAGTTGATTCAATTACAGCTACAGAGGAATTTGTTTCTGTAGAGGTATTTGTCTCAGTGGTAGTGTTTGTTTCTGTTGTTGTGTGTGTCTCTGTAGTGGAGTTTCTTTCTGCTTGTGAACTTGTTTCCGCAGTTGTGTTTGTATCTTTCTTGCTGTTACTTCCACAGCCAGAGATAAGCATCCCTGCAAAGAAAAAGCTTGCGAGTAATTTAGTGTATTTCATATTTTTATCCTTCTTATATTTTTTTGAACCTATAGGGCACCTCTAAAAATAGGTGATACCCCACAACATCACTAGCTTTCGTCTAGGCTAGGCACTCTTTCGAAACCCTAGCCGTAGCTAAGGTGAGAAAGTGTAACAACGCATAGGCGCAAGCTAGTGATGCCCAAAGGGTGGGCTTTGCAAACGCAATCTTGCACAAAATATTTAAGGCGTCTTAGCTACGGCTAAGACTTATAAATCTTTTGCACAATCTTACATTTGCAAAACCCATTGTGGGTATTACCTATTATTAGAGTTGCCCTATATTATATTAAATAATATCTTAGTGGAAACTGAAAATTAAAATAAATAGTAAAATATAATAAATAGTAATATTTAAAAGTATATTTTCTTATAAGAATAGAGTAAGCGTTATAGAAACTATGTTATACTTCGAGACTTTATAATTTAGGTAGAAAGAGAGTGATATGGGTAAAAAAATTGGTATGACACAATCAAACTATATTCCATGGAAAGGATATTTTGATTATATTAACAGTGTAGATGAATTTTATTTTTATGATGATGTGCAATATACAAAGCAAGATTGGAGAAATCGTAATCTTATAAAAAGCCCAAAAGGGCTTGAATGGATATCTGTACCTGTAGGTCAAAAAACAAGAAATAGATTAATATGTGAAGTAGAAATTACCCAAAATGGATGGCAAAAAAGCCATTGGGGAAAGATAAGTCAATATTATAAAAAAGCTCCATATTTTAGAGAGTATAAATCATTTTTTGAAGATATTTATCTAGGAGAGGAATGGACAAATCTGTCCGATATGAATCAAAGTACCATTAAGAAGATAGCACAAGAGATATTGGGGATTACTACAAAGTTTGGTGGAGACTCTAGAGCGTATAATCTTTCAGGAAGTAAAGAAGATCGTTATATTCCTATGTTGAAAGAAGTGGGATGTACGACTTACCTCAGTGGACCATCAGCTAAAAGTTACTTGACAGAGGAGTCTATGGCAGAACATGGGATTAAACTAGAGTGGATGAACTATGATGGGTATCCTGAATATCATCAACTCTATCCTCCTTTTGAACATGGTGTTAGTATGATTGATCTTATTTTTAATGAAGGTCCTGAGGTGAAGAACTATATGCTTAGTTTTCAGTAAGTATCCCAGGAGAGATACTTGCTATTCAACAGCTACGAATTTATATTTATCTTCCTGCCCCTAAGCTTCTTCATCTATTTTTTCTTGTTACAAAAAAGATTTATGCTAGGTGCCAAAGGCTTTTTGGTCTTTGC